>CAIYYV010000216.1 GCA_903930425.1 Akkermansiaceae bacterium
GTGACCACACCCGCGGTATGGCCGCCACTCTCGCACTGGCTTGGTTCACCCCAGACAACCTCTACCTCGCCAATGCTGGCGACTCCCGCATCTATCTCTCCCGCAACGGTCAACTCGCACAACTCACCCGCGACCATACCGCCGCCTGGGGCCAGTGGAAACGCGGCGAAATCTCCGAAATCGAATACCGCTCCCACCCGCGCCGCTCGGCCCTCTACGAAGTCATCGGCGGCGGCCACTTCAATGTGTGCCCGCACTTCGCCGTGATCCCCTATCAAACCGGCGATCATTTCCTGATTTGCTCTGACGGTCTGATCGACGGTGTCTGGGAACGCCACCTCTCAAACGCCCTCGCCGCCAACCGCCCCCCCGAAGAAACCACCCAAATCCTGCTCAAACGCTCCACTGAAAACTCGGGCATCGACGACACCACCCTGATCGTCATCCACATCCACTCTGCCCCCACCGAGCCCGATGAAAAAATTGCCCTCGATGTTGGCACGCCCGATGCTTAAATCCGACGACCATTCCGGCCACGCGAGCAACGATCCCTTTTCCTACCTCATTATTTTCACCCCTGAACCCCATGGCTAAATACAAACTCGAATACCTCTGGCTCGACGGTTACACTCCCGTCCCGAATCTGCGCAGCAAAACCCTCGTCAAAGAATTCGCCAACTTCCCGGCGCTGGATGCCCTTCCTCAGTGGGGATTTGATGGCAGTTCCACCCAACAAGCCGAAGGCCGCAGCTCCGATTGCATGCTCAAACCGGTCGCCGTCTTCCCCGATAGCACCCGCCGCAACGGCGCAATCGTCATGTGCGAAGTCATGATGCCCGACGGCACAACGCCCCACCCATCTAACACCCGCTCCACCATCCTCGATGACCCGGGCGCTTGGTTCGGCTTTGAACAGGAATACTTCCTCTATCAGGACGGCCGTCCCCTCGGCTTCCCCACAGTAGGATTCCCTGCACCCCAGGGCCCCTACTATTGTGGCGTCGGCTTCAAAGCCGTCGGCGACCTCGCTCGCAAAATCGTCGAGGAGCACCTCGACCTCTGCCTCGACGCGGACATCAATCACGAAGGCATCAATGCGGAGGTCGCCAAAGGCCAGTGGGAATTCCAAATCTTCGGCAGAGGATCCAAACGCGCCGCCGATGAAGTCTGGGTGGCTCGCTATATCCTCAACCGCCTATGCGAATCATACGGCATCGACGTCGAATACCATTGCAAACCCATCCGCGGTGACTGGAACGGCTCGGGCATGCACGCCAATTTCTCAACGCATTACATGCGCGAAAAAGGCGGGAAAACCTACTTCGAGGCACTCATGGCCGCCTTTGCAGAAAACGTGGAGGAACACATCGCGGTTTACGGCCCGGACAACCACCTGCGTCTCACCGGCCTGCACGAAACGCAATCCATCGACAAGTTCACTTATGGCTTGGCCGACCGCGGGTCGTCCGTGCGGATTCCCCATAGTTTCATGAATAACGGTTATATGGGTTATCTCGAAGACCGCCGCCCGAACTCACAGGGAGATCCCTATCAGATCGCGTCACGCATTCTCAAAACCATCTCAAGCGTGCCTACACCCTGAACCGGCCCGATCACCGGAACGCATCCCACTCGGGCTCGTTCTCGAAAATCCAGCGGTAGTAATCACTGCCTAACAGGTCACTGGCGGCGAGTTCGTCCACCACCACATTGCAGCGGGCGTGGAGTTGCAGCGCGGTGGCGGAAATCATCGCGGTGATCGGACCCTCAACCGCCTTGGCCACAATGTCCGCCTTCTCGGTGTCGGTGGCCATCAGCAGGCAGCGACGGGCATCCAGGATGGTGCCCACACCCATCGTGATCGCGCGGAGGGGCATCTGGTCGGGACTGTCGAAATACGGGGCGTTCTGTGCCCGCGTCAACGGCGCGAGCGCCTTGACCCGGGTCCTGGAGCGCAGCGCAGATAGCGGTTCATTGAAGCCCAAATGCCCAGCACGGCCGATACCTAACAACTGCAGGTCAATGCCGCCACAGCGGCTGATTTGCTCTTCGTAACGTGCGCACTCGAAATCGAGGTTGTCAGCCATACCATCAGGCAGGTGGGTGTTGCGCAAATCGATGTTCACTTGCATGAAGAGATGTTGATTCATGTAGTGCCGGTAGGAATAACGATCCCCCGCAGGCAGGCCGACATATTCATCCAAATTGAACGTGCGACACAGCGAGAAATCGAGTTGCTCTTCGCGGTGAAGACGCACCAAGCGTGCATAGACCGATTCCATAGTGCGGCCAGTGGCCAACCCTAACACAAGATTAGGATTGCCCCGGAGTTCTTTGGCGATGATGCGGGCCACCAGATCGGCGGCCGCATCGGCGGTGGGTCGAATGATGACTTCCATGGCGTGTCTTGGCGCGGCTCAAGCCAACCCGAATTCGGTTTTGTTCTGGTCGAATGAAACAAGCACCGGTTTGTCGGAAAGCTTGGCTTTAAGCAACGATTGCTCGTCTGCACCAGCCACTAACGGCAAGGCAACCTGCCCACCCTCGGCGGCCGATCGCTGCAGAGCCATCATGATCTCCGCACCCAGACAGGCGTGTTCCAGATTGCACTGATGAACTTTCGAGTCGTCGTCCAACCAATCCGCCATTTCCTGGATGTAAGGTGGCATGTCGTCATCATAATTCATCGCGCCCTCTCCGCTTTGCGCGCCGCCGCTTGCAGTGACTGCTCGCCAACCGCCGTTAGTAAGCACTTCGGCAAAGCCCTCGGTGCCCTGCGCCCCGATACGGTTTTTACCCCACCACTTGGCGACTTCCGGTTGGTCGGGCGCACCCGCGCCACATTCGTAAACGCCGCGCACTCCGTTAGAAAATTGCACGAATCCACCGATGTAATCAGGCGATGGATGATTGTCGGAAAACTTCGACTTGCCTGCAGCCTGGGCCATGGCCCAAACGCCCGGCGTGTAATCGTTATACCACATGGAATAATCAATAAGATGCGAAAGCATGTGCGTCATCCAACCGGTGGCACTCCCATAGACCGTGTGGACCCGGCCGAGCGCGCCGCTCGCCACGATCTCCTTAACTTTCTGATAGTGTTTTCCGTAGCGGTGCTGGTGGCTCACAACAGCCTTGGCGCCGGCCTTGCGAATCATGTCACGGATGCTGAGCATCTCGGCGCTGGTGAGCGCTACCGGCTTCTCAAATGCAATCAACTTGGCACCGCTGTCGAGCGCGGCTTGAATCATCGGGGTGCGGAGATTCGGAAGCGTGCAAAAACAAAATACGTCAGGCTTCACGGCCATGGCCAATGCCGCGGCGTCCGTGCCGGTTTGCGGGTTGCCGAGTTTCGCGGCGGCGTCCTCAAGACGTTTTGGATCGATGTCGCAAATGCCGACAACCTGAAATTTGGGATTGGCATTGAAGCTGGTGGCGTGGTGCATGCCGCGCTTTCCCATGCCGACGATGAGGACTTTGTATTTGGAATTCATGGTGTTAGATCTTGAATGACTTTAGTATGAGTGAAACAGGGCACCTGAGGGAAAATCAACCCAGGTGCCCTGTGATAATTCAGTGAGGAATCCGTTTCCGGACGCGCCTCATCAGGCGTTCGCCTTGTCCCAGGCTTGCACTTGGGCGATGACGTAATCGACTTCCTCCTCGGTGAGTTCAGGGAACATCGGAAGGCTGACGCAGGTCGCCGCATTGCGTTCGGCATGGTCCACGGAGCCCACGATACGGGCTTCCTTGCCCCATGGATAACCCGCTTGCTTGTGAATCGCGATGCTGTAGTGAGTCTTGGCATCGACCCCGTTCGCGACGAGGAAATCCACCATCTTGTCGCGATCCTCAACCTTCTTGGTCTCTAGGGCGTAAAGATGGAAAACATGGCGATAACCGGGCAATTCGGTCGGAAGAATGAACGTCTTGCTGCCTTGCAAGGCAGCCGTGTAACGAGCGGACCATTTGCGACGCAGGTCATTGTAGTCATCGATATGTTTGAGCTTGGCACTGAGCACACCGGCATGCAGGTCATCGAGACGGCTGTTAAAGCCAAACGAGTGGACATTGCGGGCGGTGGATCCGTGATTGCGAAGACGGCGAACCTCGGCGTCAATCGCGGGGCAGTTCGTCACCAATGCACCGCTGTCTCCAAAGGTGCCAAGGTTTTTCTGAATGATGAAACTCGTGGTCGCCGCATCACTGAGCTCCCCAATTTTGAAACCGGGACCCGAGGCACCGATGGCTTGCGCGTTGTCCTCAATGAGTTTGAGCCCGTGCTTGTCCGCGATTTTTTTGATGGCGATCATGTCGGCACATTGGCCGTAAAGATGCACCGGGATGATGGCCTTGGTCTTCGACGTGATGGCCGCCTCGATCTTGGTCGGATCAATGCACTTGGTGACAGGGTCACAATCAATGAGCACCGCAGTCGCGCCGGCAATCCAGATCGCTTCGGCTGTCGCAAAAAACGTGTTCGCATGCGTGATGACCTCATCGCCTGGGCCTATGCCCAATGCCATCAAGGCAAGCCAGATGGCGTCGGTGCCGTTCGCCAATCCCACGGCATATTTCGTACCGGAGTATTGGGCAAACTCACCCTCAAAACGCTTGAGCATCGGCCCTTGCACATAGTTACCGCTCAACAGCACTTCTTGGATGTTGGCGTCGATTTCTTGCTGGATATTTTTGTATTGGCGGACGTGTCCGTAAAATTCAACTTTCATGGTGGGGCGTTGGTAAAGTGACGACGCACGCGTGACAAGCATTGTTTTCATACTATTTTCAGCGCACGCCTGACGCCCATCCGGTCGCGAAACGGATGACTCCGGGCACGCCTATTCCAGCGACACGAATCTCTCCAGCCGTGGGCGTTTGAATACACCGCCTGCGCGGATGCACAGGCGGTTTGCGGAATCGTTGAACCGGACACCGCTTATTCGGCGGACGCCGCAGCGGTCTTCTCCTTGGCCGGTTTGGCATCTGCCGCCACTTCCTCAACCGCTTCCGCGGCCGGCTCTTCCGAGGCGACCACACGGTCCACCCATTCGATGAGCGCCATCGGAGCGGAGTCGCTCATGCGGGCACCGAGCTTGGTGATCCGACAATAGCCGCCTTGACGATCGATCGAGGCGGGTGCCACCTCCGCAAAAAGCTTTTTAACGGATTCCTTCTGATGGAGAAAGGCAATTGCCAGACGACGGGAATGAAGATCGTCTCGCTTGGCGAGCGTCACCAATTTCTCCGCCACAGGGCGCAGTGCCTTGGCCTTGCCAAGAGTGGTTTTGATACGACCATGCTCAATCAGGCTGCACGCCAAGTTGGCGAGCAGAGCCCTGCGATGCGAGGCGTTGCGTTTCAGTTTAACGGTTTTGCTGCGATGTCTCATCGGGTGCTGCGTTTTCTAAAAGTTAATGGTTAGTCGTCAAGATTCTGGGCGATCAGATCGGCGAGGCCGACTGGAGTTTCATCTTCCCCGCCCAAGCGCGGGCCACGGGAGGCCGTGGAGGAACCCGCGAGCATGTATGGCTCAAAGGATAACCCCAATCCAAGACCCAGCTCCACCAGCTTGTCCTTGATCTCATTGAGCGACTTCTTGCCGAAGTTGCGGTATTTGAGCATTTCAGCCTCGGTCTTCATCGCAAGTTGACCGACTGTGGTGATATTCGCGTTGTTCAAACAATTCGCGGCGCGAACCGAAAGTTCAATCTCATTGACGGACATGTTGAGCAACTTCTTGAGCGCGGCATTTTCCTCGCTCGACTCGGCCGGCGCTTCCTCGAAGTTCACCGCGTTCTCATCATAGTTGACGAACACATCTAAGTGATGACGCAAAATTGACGAGGCCTGCAACAACGCGTCCTGCGGCGTGATCCGCCCGTCAGTCCACACGTCAATCACCAACTTGTCATACTCGGTCATCTGACCGACACGGGTCGTCTCCACCGCGTATTTCACCCGGGTTACCGGCGAGAAAATCGAGTCAATCGCAATCACGCCGATCGGTTGGTCTTTGCGCTTGTTTTCATCGCCCGTGGAAAACCCGCGTCCGACCCGAACCTCAAATTCACAGTCGAACTTCACCTTCTTGTCCAAGGTGCAAATGACCTGATCCTTGTTGATCACATCGTAAATATGGTCTGCTAGAATGTCACCTGCGGTGATCACGCCGTCCTTCTCCACCTTGATGGTGAGAATCCTCGGCTCCTTCTCATTGTGGCTGAACTTCACCTTCTTGAGGTTAAGCACGATGTCCGTCACGTCTTCCACGACTCCTGGAAGACTGGAAAATTCGTGCTGAACGCCTGAGATTCTGACAGATGTGATGGCCGCCCCCTCCAAGGACGATAACAACACGCGGCGCAGCGAGTTGCCTATCGTGTGCCCGTATCCTCGCTCAAATGGCTCGGCAATAAACTGGGCGTATGTGTCTGTGGCGGTTTCCTCGTTACTAACGAGATGGTTCGGTAGCTCGAAACGAGCAAGTTTAATGGCTGACATGGGGTATCTTGGATTGCCGGGTTTCCCTCCAGCGGGCGATAACGTCCCGAATGATACGGGACGATGCGGAGGACCGACGGCGTGATTGAATGGCCCGCGGACGGCGACTAAATGACGACTCGCCCCGCCTTGCAATGCATTTTTACCCATCTCATGACAAAAAAATCATTATTTTCCTTTCCCGCTGAAAAAAAACGCTGGATTTCTAGCAGAGAAAGGGCAAGATGACCAAGTATTCAAATACCACACACCTATGAAATCGAAGAAAAATCTGACCCGTTTCACCTACGAAAGCGCAGCCTTTGAAGGATGGCGCCTTTGCATCAGCCGTGCCGGAACCACCTTCACTCGCTATTATCCCGACAAAAAACTCGGTGGCGGCAAGAAGTCCCTCGCGGCCGCTGAAAAAGCCCTCGCAGAGCTTAAGACCCTCATCGATGGATCGAAGCGCATCGACGGCAAACTGAGCCCGCTGACGATCCGCAAGGCAGAAAAACTCCTTGCCGACTCTGTTGGCTGAAGCACCGGAGTTTGCGTCCTCCCCGGCACACTTCGGTGAGCGGGGTTTTATCCGTGGGGTTCACTACGCCCCGCGGATTTTTGCGTCCGTGAGCACTGCGATCCCCGATTGCTTCCGGTCGTGACTTGTCCAAACTGCAGTGCAGGTCGTGCCGTAAATCATCGGTTTTTTTTGAATGCATAGAGCGAATGGTTATGAACCCCATCACACCCGCCAAGGGATTGACCGGATTTCTTGAAAAGTTTCTCTGTCTGCGTCACGCGCCGCGGGAACTATGGATCATTTACATCGCCTACATTCTGGAAAACCTGGCCTACAAGGCAGGTGCCGCCAGTGTCTTGCCGCTTTGGCTATCATCCGATCTGGGCTTTGACGACGTCAAGGCCGGTGCCATGGTGGCCGGTTGGTCCGCGATCATGACTTTGCTCACGGTATTTGTGGGGTCGCTCACAGATGCCCTTGGCATCCGCAAGACATTCCTTCTCGGATTTGTGGTCTGCCTGATATCGCGCATCATCATGACTACCAGCGCAAGCCGCTGGATCGCGTTGCCCGGCGGGCTCTATCTGCAGGCCATCGGGCTGGCACTGATGGTGCCGGTGATGGTCGCGGCGGTCAAACGATACACCAACGCCGCCCAGCGCTCAGTCGCATTCTCGCTTTACTATGCCCTCATGAATCTCGGCTTTGCCTGCGGCGATTGGATTCTCGACCGTGTCCGCGCCAAACCTCCCGTGGGTCTCGGCGAGCACGGTTTGTGGATCATGCCATGGCTGGGTATGGAACTGAGCACCTACCGGGTATTGATTTTGCTAAGCGTGGTCTTCACCGTGCCCGGGTTGTTAGTGGTCTGGTGGTTTTTGCGTGATGGGGTGGAAATGACCGAGGAAGGGGTGGTGGTCACACCGCGTCCCGCCACTGTTGCAGGCAAAAACTGGGCCCTTGCCCTGTGGGACAACACCCGGGCGACGGCCGTCAAAACCGGGAAAATCTTCGCGGGTTTGTGGGGACAGCCGTCATTTTACCGGTTTCTTCTTTTCATGACGCTTGTGGTGGGCGTCAAAATGATCTTCTTCCATTTGAATTACACCTTCCCGAAATTCGCCATTCGGGAGTTGGGCGACGGGGCACCGTTTGCCCGGCTAACAGGCATGCTTAACTCGCTATTGATTGTCGTGCTGGTTCCCATCTCCGGCGTGCTCACGCAAAAGATCACGGCCTATCGGATGGTCACGGTCGGCAGTTTGATTTCCGCGTTGTCGGTATTTTTCATCGCCATGCCACCCGAATGGTTCACGTCACTGGCGGACTGCTGGCTTGGCCACAGCATTGCGCACAGTTGGCTGGGCGTCCAAGGCAGCGTGAATCCGCTCTATGTTTCGATCTTTTTGTTCACGGTCTTTCTTTCACTGGGCGAGGCATTATGGTCGCCACGGCTATACGAGTATTCTGCGGCGATTGCCCCGCACGGCCAGGAGGCCTCGTATATGGCGTTGTCGCTGCTGCCATTTTTTGGAGCGAAGCTGTTAGTTGGCGGCATTTCCGGCCCACTGCTTGCACACTATTGTCCTGCCGATGGGGTACGGCATTCCGGGACGATGTGGATGATCATCGGCTGCATTGCGATGATCACGCCGATCGGGGCGGTGCTGTTCCGGAAGCGGCTTCAGGTTCACGAGGAAGGCCGGGACAATTGAGGAGCGGCCTCAATGACCCTCGTTGCGGGCCAGTTGGTCTGCCTCTTCCTCATGCGAATGGATATGCAGGGTTGCCTGCACGCCTTCACGTTCCGCCGCCGCTTTAAGCACACTGCGAATGGCCGATGCGGTGAATCCATTGCGACCAATCAACATGGCCACGTCGGCCTGCGCCAGCACCAGCTTGAATCGCAACTTCTTCGGCGCAAGCTCCGCAACTTTCAACTGCGCTTGCGCCGGATCATCGATGAGCTGCACGGCTACATACTGGAGAAAATTCCTCAATCGTTCGGTGACGGGTTCCATGGGCAAAACATGACCCAGGATCGCGTGCACGGCAAGCCCGGCTTCACGGGGCTCGGCATGAATTTGGATCTACGAATCCTCGAAGATTTTTTAACCGGCACTATTGACACAGGCGAAGGAATGCCCGCTCTTGTGGCGTATCACGCGAGATCCCAACCGAATGGCCGCCCCCAATCCCACTCATCCAAAGTCCCTCTGCATCGGTTGCCCTCGCCCTGGCAATCCCCACGCAAGCACACACCCATCACTCACTCGCCTTGCCGGATCAATGCGTCCCTGGCTCGTTGCCAGCCTGTGTCTCGCGGCCAGCTGTCAAAAAAAATCTGACATCCAAGTGATTCAGGACATCAAGACTCACGCGTCCGCCGATTGGCAAACGCAGAACTGGCCGATGACGCGAGGTGGAACGTCACTCCAAGGGACAGTGCGGGACCGGGTGCCGCAGCAGCCAAGCGTCGAATGGACTTTCAACTCGAAAGCCCCCATTACCTCGGAAGTCGTGATTTCTAACGGGTTGGCGGTGTTCGGAAATGGTGAAGGCGCGGTGATAGCGGTCGATTTAAAAATGAAACGGGAGCGCTGGCGGTTAGAAACAAAAGATTCGGTCGATGCAACCCCGGCAATTTTCGGCGACCGCGTGTTTGCTGGGTCGAACGACGGCGTATTTCGCGCCATTGACCTCCAGACCGGCAAGGAAATCTGGCGGGTCAAGGGGCTGGAGAAGTTTCCAACCGGGGCAGTGCTGACCACCAGTCCGGACGGCACTGGCGAATGGGTTCTCGTCAATGGTTATGACGGCATGACGCGCTGTCTGAAAAGCCAGGACGGATCGCTGGTATGGCAACACCAAACGGACGACTATATCAATGGCTCGCCCGTTATCCTCGATGGTGGCTTGCTTGCCTTCGGTGGCTGTGATTCCCGGATCCATGTGATTCACCTCAATGACGGGTCGCCATTGAACTCCTTGACCACCGACGCTCAGGTCATCCGCTCGATTTCTGGTTGGGGCACCACGCTCTATGCGGTGAATTATGCCAACCAATTGGTGGCGGCAGACGCACGGGGCACCCAACTGACATGGCTGTATGAGTCCGGTGGCGCGCAGTTTCTCACGTGTCCGGCAGTCGATGAATCTCGGGTGTATGTTGGATCACGAGACAAGCATCTGCACGCGGTGGATCGCCTGAGTGGAAAACCCGCGTGGAGTTTCAAGACTGGCGGCCGGGTGGAAAGTTCGCCCTTGGTGTTTGACGACGCGGTGGTGTTTGGTTCTAACGACGGGCGCATGTATGCAGTCAACAAACACGACGGACTCGAAATCTGGCGGCTGGACCTCGGTGAAAACCTGCCTAACGCCCCCGCATTTGCCGCAGGACGACTGGTGATCGGAGGCGCGGACGGCACACTGTTTGTAATCCGTGGAGGAAATCAATGATGAACGGACGCCTCAAAATCGTTTTTCTAACACCCGGCACGGGTGGCTGGTATTGTGGTGCCTGCATGAGGGACAACGCACTGGCGAAATCGCTCCAAGCCGCCGGGCACGACGTGTCCCTTCTGCCGATGTATCTTCCCTTGATGTTAGACGAGGAGGTTTTGGATAACGGGCATGTGGCTCCAGTCTTTTTTGGCGGAATCAACATGTATCTTCAGCAAAAAATTGCTGCTTTCCGCCATGTGCCAGAGCGCTTGTGCCAACTGCTCGACCATCCACGGCTGCTGCGCCGGGTCGCACGGCACAGCCACATGACCTCGGCCCGCGATCACGGCGAACTGACGCTGGCCATGCTGCGCATGGAAAACCGCCGGTTTGACAAATCACTGGACCCGCTCATCACTTGGCTGAAACAGGAATCCCCGGACATCCTCTGCCTCTCCACCGCATTGCAAGCCGGACTGATCCGCACCTTGAAACATCACTTGAATGTGAAAATCATCTGCTGCTTCCAGGGTGAAGATTCATTTCTCGATGGCCTGCCCGCTCCATTCCACGACGCTTGCTGGCACGAGTTGGCACTTCGGGTTCGGGAAGCCGATGCCCTTGTTTCGCCAAGCGCCTTTTATGCGGATCTCATGAATCAACGGCTCGGACCCGGGAAGATGATGATTTCCGTGATCCCTAACGGAATTGACCTGCGCGGATACTCGCCTCTCACAGTCAAGCCGGGGCCGCCGGTGATTGGATTTTTGGCGCGGATGACGCAGGAAAAGGGCCTGGAGATTCTGGTGGATGCATTTATCCACCTGCGCACGGTGTTGGGTCACCCCGATGCCCTCTTGCATCTGGCCGGAGCTGCAACCCCGGAAAACCAAGCCCTGATCGAATCATTGCAGCTACGCCTCACCGCAGCCGGCCTGGCAGATCAGGCACGCTGGCAAACGAACCTTTCTCGTGACGAGAAAACAGAGATGCTCAGGTCTCTCACTTTGTTTTCTGTCCCTGCGATCTATCAGGAGGCATTCGGCTTGTATGTGATAGAAGCACTGGCGTCAGGCGTGCCAGTCGTGCAACCCGCTACGGCCGCATTCCCTGAAATCATCAAAACCGCCGGCGTCGGCGTGCTTGTGCCCTTTGTGCATCACGACCCGCAAGACACCCAACCCAGCCACTCGGCCTCCCCATCACCCAACCCGAACTCAATCGCGCTGGCGCAGGCGTGGCTCGAATGCTTGCAACAACCGAACAAGCTGCCTGGATTGGCGGCGGCGAGTCGTCGGGCGGCCGAGCAGTTCTATGATGTCTCGGTGATGCGCGATCATTTTCTTGAATTGGCGCGAGCGATCTCCGGCGTGACAGGCGGTCCTTCATCACCTTCAATTTGACTTTTCCCATACGATCTCTATCGATCCATCGCCATGCCCAGCATCGTCATCGACCAACAAAAGATTGTCGCCAAGCCCGGTGAGACGATCCTTCAGGCGGCGCGTGCTGCGGGCATTGAGATTCCCACCTTGTGTTATCTGGACGGCTGCGAAGCGGGCGCATCATGCATGGTCTGCGCCGTCAAACTCAAACACAGCGGACAATTCATCCCGGCCTGCGCCTCCCGCGCCGTCGATGGAATGGAGATCGAACACGACACACCGGAAGTGCGCGAAACCCGCCGTTTGGCCCTCGAGTTGTTATTTAGCGATCACCTCGGCGATTGCCTGTCGCCGTGTCAGAGGATTTGTCCAGCACACCTCGGCATCCCTGCCGTGCTCAACCACATCCGAAACGGAAATTTTGGCAGCGCCGCCGCGTCCATTCGCCATGACTTGCCACTCGCGGCTATCCTTTGCCGCATCTGCCACCGACCCTGCGAGCACGGTTGCCGCCGTGGCGTCCATGACGGCGCGGTCGCCATCGCCGACCTCGTCACCCACGCGATCGATATGGAAATCGCCGCAGGCGCAGCCCGAGTGCCCGCGTATCTACCCACGCCCCATGCCAAGGTCGCCATCATCGGCTCTGGATTCACCGGCCTGAGCGCCGCATGGTTTCTCCAAAAAAATGGCTATGCCTGCACCGTGATCGATGAAAACCCGCTCGCCGCTGCGACCATTCGAACGGCTCTCCCCGATCTGCCAGAAAACCTGCTAGACACTGAAGTAAACCTGCTAGAACGCGCGGGCGTCACCTTCCGCCTCTCAACCCGGATCGACGGAATCGCCGCGCTCACTCAACTGACAAAAGGATTCGACGCGGTCCTGCTCGCCATCGGTCCGACCGCCCACACGCAGGCCGTCGCGTTTGGGCTCGCCACTGATGGCCAGAAGCTGGCAGCAGACAAGCATTCGATGATGAGCTCCCAGGCCGGTATTTTTGTGGCGGGCCGCGCCGTGCGTCCTCACGGGCAGCCGCTGAGTTCGGTTGCCGATGGCAAGGCGGTTGCGGTCTGCATCCAGCAGCACCTCACGCATCAACGAGTCTCCCGCCCACCCAAACCCTTCAGCATCTTCATGGGCAAAGTGCTCGATGCTGAACTTCCCGATTTCCTCAAAGAAGTGAATGCCGGCGGACGCAATCACGCGGGCGCAATGGCCGTCGACATCGAGCGCGCCATTGATGAGTCCAAGCGCTGCGTTCATTGCAATTGTGAAAAGGCTGGGACCTGCAAGCTACGTGAATTGGCGATCGACTATGAGGTCAACCCACACCGTTTCAGCGGAGGCGAGCGCATGCACTATCAACGCAACGTCGAGCACCCGATGGTCTGCTTCGAGGCGGGCAAGTGCATCCGCTGCGGCAACTGCATCCAAATCGCCGGCCAGCACAAGGAAACACTGGGCCTCACCTTCATCGGCCGCGGGTTCAATGTGCGACTCGGTGTGCCCTTCGACGCCACCATGGGCGATGGTCTGCGGGAGGCCGCTCGCGCCGCAGTTGAGGCCTGTCCAACCGGAGCCTTGACCCTGCGCCAACCCATCCATGATTGTCCCTCAGACCTGAAAGGTTCTCTCTAAGCCACCCTCATTGATTGCCTCGTGGACTATTCCGCCCTCATTGCCAAACGCCGCGATCGCTTCTCCGAATTGGAGGAAGCCATAGGCGACCCTAACTTATTTGACGAGCCGAAGCGTGCCACCGAGATGCTGCGCGAACACCGGAAAATCCAGCAGACCCTCGACCTCTGGGAAAACCTCCAAACCGCCAAGCAACAACTAGCCGACAACCAAGAACTCGCAAAATCTATCGACCCGGAATTCGCCACCATGGCCGACGAAGAAATTCCCGTCCTTGAGGCCCGCATCACCACGCTTTCGACCGACCTCCAATACGCCCTGCTTCCGGCTGACCCCGACGAGGATCGCGACGCACTCATTGAAATCCGCGCAGGTGCCGGTGGCGACGAAGCCTCGCTTTTTGCTGCGGAATTGATGCGCGTCTATCAGCGCTACGCGGATCTCCGCGGATGGAAATGCGAGCACCTCGAAAGCAGCCCGTCCGATGTCGGCGGCTTCAAGGAAGTCATCCTCAAAGTCACCGGCGACGAGGTTTTCCGCTACCTGAAATATGAATCCGGCGTCCACCGCGTCCAGCGCGTGCCGTCCACCGAAACCCAGGGCCGCATCCACACGTCCACGATCACCGTGGCCGTCCTCCCCGAAGCCGAGGAAGTCGATGTCGAAATCAAACCCGACGACCTCCGGATCGAAGTCTGCCGCTCGGGCGGTGCCGGCGGCCAACACGTCAACCGCACCGAATCCGCCGTGCAGATCTTCCACCTGCCGACCGGCATCTATGTGCGCTGCGAGGAAGGCCGTTCGCAGATCAAAAACAAGGAACTCGCCCTGAAAATCCTCCGCTCCAAACTCTACGAACAAAAACTCCGCGACCAGCAGGACGCCTACAGCACCCACCGCCGCTCACTCATCGGCTCAGGCGACCGCTCGGAAAAAATCCGCACCTATCACTTCCCGCAATCGCGCGTCACCGACCACCGGATCGGCCTCACCTCACACAACCTCGCCGGCATCATGGCCGGCGACCTGTCCGAATTCACCGCCGCCCTCCAAAAAGCCGAAATGGCCGAACGGCTTGCGGAAGCCGGGATGTGAGGCCGGGCTCAATCCAGCCAGATGCTGGCGCGAGGTTTGAGGGAAACCTTGCTGGCCTTCCCGTCACCCCGAAACACAGTGGTCGATTGCGGCAGATCCGAGTGATTCACGATCACAAGGCGCTTGCTCCCCGGATACCATGCACAATCGGTTAGAGGATTGGAACAGAACCACTTCTTGAGTTCTCGCTCTTTGCCCGCTGCCCAAAAAATCGCCCGGTGAAGCAAGCGCGCGTTCGTGAGATCGTATGGCAACGCGCCGAAATATACCGACCGGCCATTGCCATAGGATTTGGCGGCAGCCATCACGTGCAGCCCGTTGGCGGCGAGCAACTCGACCGCCGGATCGCAGACATAGATATACGTTTCATGCGTGCCGAAATCCGCAGCACCCCCAAGATCTGCAGTGATGAAGTGCTGGCCAAGCACCTGCGAAGGAACCACCGCAGATTGCAAGGTGCGCCCGGTTTCCTTGTCCACCCCCATGACATCCGCAAGTTGAAAATATCGACCGTTCTGCTGACAGGCCGTCGGCCCGCGGCATCCGATAAAACCACCGCCCTTGTGAATGAATTCGCGGACTCTAGCAGCCACCTTCGGGTTCACCCACCAGCGTCCCCCACTCCAAGCGGTCTCCGCGTCGCCGTCATTGATGATCACATCAATGTCCTTCGGAATGCCCGATCTTTCCACTTCGTCAAAACTCAGGAAACGAACCCCAACCGGTAGACCAGCCAAACATTCTAACAGGTTTGTGCCCGCCACCTGAATCACGTCGGGGCGCTTGACCAAAAACTTTTGCGGTGCACCGAAGCTGTTGATCCACGCCTTCCAATTTCCCCACGCATTGAGCACCGCCACTTGGATCGGTGCCTTTTGGGATTCGCCACCGCCGGAATTCTCCTTGAACGAGCGGAACTCGTCGCACAAGGCGGCCACATGATCGACGAACTCCGGAAACTTGAGAGCCAGACTCAGATAGCCGCCATAACCCAAACGATCGATCGGCATGCGCAACAACGCACGACGGATCTTGATCCAATTGGAAATCGATTCACCCAACGGGTCACCGCCTTCACGGAAGACGTCCGGAAAGAAATACGGATAGAGTCGCAACTCCTTCACCAGGCCGCCCGGAGTGTCTGAAATTCGCCTCAATGCCACGCCGTCCTCCGCGGCACCGACGTGGATGTCGATGCCCATTTTAAGGAACCCCGGAAGGTAGGGCTCGACACCGATCCAGTGGTCGCCCCAAAAAATCGCGGTTTTCTTGCCGACCTTGTGGGCCTTGTCCGAGAGGGCCTTGCCAAACTTGACGACGAACTTGTGGATAAACTTCATCCACGCGAGATAGCGATCCGATGGCACGCGGCAGGCGGCATTGTAGTATCCTTCATCGACGAAATCTTCGGCACGCAGGCGATAACCGTGCTCCTTGGCGAAGTCTTCCAAGGCTGGCACGCTCAGCGTGTCTTGATAGCCGGTCCAATCACGGAATTTGTCCACCGCCTCCCGGTCGGAATCCACCGCGAAGTGATACGCAAGCGTCGTGAGGCGGACAACGTCGGTTTGTGGATGACTTTCCAGATACCGATCGTAATACGCCATCAGATGGTTCCAGCACTCTTTGTGATAGGGATCCACGCTGATGACGTGTGGCTTGTCCCAGTTGTTAGTGAGATGGTTATACATCGAGGTCGTGTCCCAAATCTGGAACACGAGGAAATTCACGGTGTATACATGGAATGGAATCGTCCCGGATATGCGGACACTACCGGATTCCGGATCGAGCCTCCACTTCGACACCGGAACCACATCGCCGGTCGTCCGATCAATCACTTCCCAGTATTTCTTTGACGGGTGTTTGAGATCGATCACGTATTTTTCACCATAGAATCCACTCATGGGATCGATCACCAGCGATTTACCGGTGGCCGTGACCGGATCGGACATCAAAAACTTCTGCGGAAGCTGGTCCATGTGCTTGCGTGGATACACCTGCTCGGCGCGGACCAGACAGGTGGTCGAATAAACTTCCAAGCCGAGATCGAACATTTCCTGAGAAAGCTCCGTGCCGTCGCTGTCGCGGATCGCATCCGCTCCCCACTTTTTGGCGAGTTCGACCACCATGTGTTCTTCCCCGACCTCCGCAGGCAAGGTGATGAAACCTTTGAGCTTCGCGGAAGCGGCGGATTTTACGGAATGCTTTTTTGCGGACATAGCGGGTGAATAGAAGTGGGATGTGATGTGTTGAAAATGTTAGATCCTCGAATGAATAGCGATATCAATTTCTCTTCTCCTCAATGCACAATCGATGATCGCCATCGGCAAACCGTCGCTTTCAGTGACTCTGAGCGAAGTAGTCCTCAATTTCCTCAAGCGTTTTGCCTTTGGTCTCCGGCAGGAAAAAGGCGGAGGTGATGAAATAGATCAACGTGCATCCGCACCAAATGAAGAACATGGCGGAAAACCCATAGTTCCCGACGACCATGGGAAAGAAGAATGCGCTGAGGAATTGCACGCCGGTGTTGAGCACCATGGCCACGCCGATACCCATCGACCGGATGCGGGTGGGCATCAACTCGGTGAGAGCAAGCCAAACGCACACGCCAGGCCCAACTGCAAAAAACGCGATAAACGTGCAGAGAATCACCGTGATCCACAGGCCTGCGGTTTCAGACGGCACCGGCCCATATTTTGCCCGCAATATCGTGATTTTTCCTAAATCCCTCACCTGCGTCTGCTCCACTTTCCTGCCATCCACTAACACCCACTTCTTGTCGGCGAGCGGCTCGACGGTGAGAACGCGGGCCTTTTCATCCTTGGCGTTAGAAAATGCCGAGGCGATGCCTTTGCGGCAATAGCCCTCGCCGTTGTCATAGCTATAAAGAATGCTGAGCTGCCCAGGGGTGCCGCCATCGAGTTTGCCGAGGGTCGCTTCATTCACCTTCACAGAAAGCGTGCGGCCATCTGCGGAGATCCCCGCGTGGACCTGCGGGAGCACATCCACGCGCTTGGATTCAAAGCGGCTATAAAGCAGACCTGCGAAAAGCAGGGACAGGATGATACCGCCAGTGCCGATGGTGAGCAGGATTTTGCGTCCCGCTTTATCCACCAGCATGGCACCTAGCAAAGTCGTCACACAGTTGATGCCCGTGATGATCTGCAGATTCATTGCGGACTGCGCCTCGGTAAGCCCGGCCCCTTGAAGGATTTTTCCCGCATAGGAAAGAATGGATCCGATGCCGGTGGCCTGGGTGCAGGCAAGGACGATGCAGGCGAGAACAAAGGGCACGATGTATTTCCTTTGGAAAAGAGAATCCGCCGCCGCGCGCTTGCCGTCGTCAGGATTCTGAGTTCCGTGGTCCCTCATTTCCTGAAACTCTCGCATGGCCTGCTCCTCGGCACGGGACATGCGAAGAATGGCAAGTGCCTGCTCCGCGCGGTTCCGACGAAACAACCAACGGGGCGATTCCTTGAGAAAAAGCGCGCCAATGCTGAACAAGATTCCCGGAATGGATGCGACGAGAAACATGTTGCGCCACGCATCGTTGTCAGCCGCAAAAATCAACTCGGCATTGCCCATGGCCGCCGCTACCGCAGCATCATGGACGCCCGCGTAATGCCCGGCAATCCAAGCGGCAATCACAAAACCCAGTGTCATCATGAACTGAAACGCAGAAGTCCCGCGGCCACGCACATCTGACGGCAGGCACTCGGCCATGAAAAGTGGCACCACCACACAGATCACCCCGCCGGATAGGCCCATCAGAATCCGCCCAACCAACAATGAGCCAAAACCCGTGGCGACATAAATGAGCAGGATGCTCGTGACAAAAATCAGGCCGCCAGCCATCATCATCTTCTTTCGGCCAAGCCAATCTGCCAGGGCACCGGCAAACAACGCGGCAATCACACCACCGCCCACATAAATGGAAACCATGAAGCCCTGCTGCACCTCGGACATCGGAATGGTCTTGTCCACATAAAGCAGGGCACCGGCGATGATTCCATAATCAATACCCGCTAACAGGCCACCCATCCCGGATATGAAAATAAGAAACGGCAAATACCAGGACCTGAATTCACAGGCGACAACGGGCTTTTCCATAGATGAATTCATGATGAATTGGATGTGAGTGATACAATGGACTATTCAGTGATCAGCAGATTATCAATCACCAGCGTGCCTTTTTTTTCTTTCTTGATTTTTGAGATGCCAATGAACCCATCCTCGTTCACGCCGGTCTTAATGGTCGCCTCGAATTTCTTGACCTGCCATGATCCGTCCTCAATGGGATGCTTTGACTCCACTTTCTGACCCGCAGGCTCATCATACCCGCTAACGAGAACAAAGCAGTCCGAAGTGTTAGATAGGTAATCAAAACTGACCTTGTAACTCGTGTTTGGCTTGAGCTTCAGCGTTGCGGGAACCGTCCGATAGAGCATGCCCGGCGCTTCCTCGGCGCGACTCTTCAGGGAAAATCGGCCCTGGATCGTATCATCCGTGTAAGGCGGATTGCTCTCTGATAGATGCGTGTTCATCGGGCCTTCCCAGCCATACATGAACGGCCCCCATCCTTCGTCCACATTTTCAAAATCCTCAAACATCACGACTTTCGACAACCCTGCAGGCGGCCTGCTGATGGCAGTCTTGACCAACCTGACGTCATCGAATCTCACCTTGGCAGAGCCAGCACCCGCTCGCAGTGCGAGATCCACCGTGCCGCCAAGCGGCGCATAAAACACCACCTTGAGGCGGTGCCAATTGCGCATGTATTTGCTCGATTGATCGGTGAAGTTGGTGAAGCGGGTTTGATGGATGGTGTTCGACACCGGTGCCATCGAGGCGGCGGCCCTGAGTGGCATCGCTGCAAGAAGCATGTCCAACTCCGCAATTGAGGTGAATGGACGGTCCTTCATCTCAGACAGCGCGGTCATGCGAAAGAAGCGTGCCTTCACGGGTCCGGCAAATTTCACGATGGCGCTAGTGCCGGTGCTATAATCAAAATCCCCCTTGGCAACCCGCGTCCATGACTGATTGTCGAGGCTTAGCTCGGCCTCGAATCCCTTAATGATGCCATTGCCACGATCCTCTCGGCAGGTTTGGGTAAAACCACTCAACACCAGTTCCTTACCGAAGGAAATCGTCACCTGATGGGGAAAATTGAATGCGCCCTTGGCCTCCACTGAATGCCACAGAGTTTTGGGATTGCCGTCGAGCATGCGTTGCGGCCGATCCCCGCCAAGGCTCTTGGTTGAGGAAATCACCTTCCATGCCTGTCTATCGATAAACGGTGCCGCAGCAGGCGCGGTAGCCTGAACTGTTAGAGCGGCCTCCCGTTGCCCGTCAATACTGACCCAGACGGATGCGGAATAGGACTGACCTGGAATGAGATGCGCAACCGTCTGGCGGACCTCCGCCGGCGCGGAAGAGCCCATCACCAATTCGCTTTGGCCATACTCGTCATGATTTTCAATCACGGCGCTTGCCTGCGGGGTGGTGAGCTTCCAGGCCGAAAACGCATGGCTGTCGAAACCGGTGTCCTGCACCAATCCGCCTTCGCTCCACCGCATATCAGGCAGTGCGTGCGGGGTTTCCCGATAGAGCACGTAGGGCGTGTTAGGAACGATGCCGGTGAGGATGATTTTACCATCGGTGAGGGCGACCTCGCGCTCGAACACGCGCCCGAGATCGGTGAGTCGATAAAGTTCCGCAGTTTTCACACCACTCCAGCTCTTCGGTAAATCCCAAGTCGTGTCACCACCCTTGTCGTTCCAATGATAGATCTTCGCTTCGGTGTAGGGGTTCCATGGAATGAAACACAGATTGTCCACCGGACGGGTGTTGGGTTTCTCGTAGCGGCAAGAATTGATCAATTGGCCGTCGCGACCGAACACCTTGGACACTTGACCATCCGACTCCGTGCGGGTGCCACTGTTGAACCATGCGCGGTCCTTATCCTGACGGGTCAATTCGAAATGCTGCAGGTATTTGGTCGGCAGATTGACGGTGTAGGCGGACTTGAGAGTTTGCAGCATCTTGCGTTCCGCATGCCATCCCATGAAGCCATCGCAGTTAGAGCCGCGCAGCAAAGGTTCGTGCAGGAAGGTGTCTTTCTGCGAGAACCAGATGAAGCGCGCGATTTCGCTACGGTCGCCCTTGCCACCGATCTGCTGGGTCCAGTCGTTCGCTACGTGGTTCCAGACCACCGCGCGTTCCATCACACCAGGAAACTCAGTGAACTGCAGCAAGCCGTTGCTATTGTTCTTGCTGTGCATCCGCCAGCCCGGCCAACCACGCCCGTAATAGACGTCAAGATACACAAAATCGAGCCATGGCAGGTCCTCGCGCATCGCATCCAACCGCTGATAGAGCGTACCGTAAGCTGAATCATAACGATAATCCGTGAGATAGGATTCATCCAGCCACGACCAGCCGATGGCATTCTGATCCGCGATGTCCGGACTGAAGGCTTTGGCTTCCTTGTGATACTCATGGGCATTGATGTGAACGCCTGACAACACATTGAAATCGTGTCCGCGGCGCATCGCAAAATTCAGTTCATCGCGCCCGCCCTGGCGACGGCCGACATTGCCCGCGTAATCCGGGTGCGAACTGTCATGACCCTCCGATTCATAGCCCTTGTATTGAATGCGTTGGCCCAGACCGTCGGTGAAGAGCCACATCTTCTTGGCGTTGTCGAGTATGCGCAGGAATGGATTCGTCGCTTGGCTGCCGAAATTCATTGCGATGTGTGCGATCGGGTAGTCCTTGGTTTTGTCGCCACCATAGGGTTGCGGGACATTGCGGCGGTAAGCGATCGCCGCGTCCTGCCAGGTCACCTTGCCATCTCCGTTGTTGTCCGTAGCCACCACGAGCATGACCTGTGGCGAGGGACAAATCTCGGTGGGAATTTCGCGATGCGTCCATGTGCCGGGCCCGACGGAAATCGACTGCCGCTCCCCCTCCCCGCTGAGTTTGACAATCATGCGCAGGTTCTCATCCATCACATTGGAATACAGCCCCGCCGCGATTTTCCCATCACTCACAAAGGCATAAGACGCCCCACGCTCGCCATGGCCGTCGCGGTTCTTCTCCTTGTTTTTTTCGTTATCCTTGAAAGCAATCCCAGAAACCTTGCCAATCAAATCGTGATCGTCGGGGTTTTCCGAGGCATAGGACGCAGCAGCAAAATTGCCGAGCGCCACTTCACTGGCCCCACCTCCCGCCAGCAATGCCAGACCCGGGATTTTAAGCGTCCGCACCACCACTGGCCCGACCTCACGAATGTTCACCAACGTGACCGTCACCGCCTCACGCAATAACAGAATTTTGGCGGTCATCGTGACCCCAGCCTCCTTGAAAAACAGTTCGCAATCAGCGGCATTCGACGCCACGGGCACCCAACGAACCTCCGGTTGGTATGCCTTGTCGTTGATCAACACCACCGGAACATCGTTCTTCGGCAGTGTCACCGTGTTGCCCTCATATGTGTACGATACTAGCCCTGGAAAAGTTGGCACCAAATCCACCTTGAAATCACCGTTCACAAGCTGCCCCGCTTGCAACACCCCCAAAAAACCGAATAAACCCGCTGCCAACCTATGGATGTGTTTCATGATTTGAACCTAAAAAATTGAGAACCAATTGCCTAACGTGACCAACAAGGTTTGCGGCCAACTGTCCCTTTGACAATCCGAATTCACAGCAAACCCATCGAACGGACATGGGGTCAGTCCTCGCATGGTAACATTTGCCCGAGACTTTGCAGATATTTCCTAACTTCGTTCGCCTCGGCCCCTTGTCGGATCAGGCGGCTTACGGATCTGTCATGGCCCATTTCGAGCCGTTTTGCGATCCATTCATTGCGCATGGCGGTATGCGTCCGCAGGAGGGTCGCTAGTGCCACCTTTCGGGGATCGCCTTTCGGGGCAGCCTGCAACTTGCCCTTCTCATCACACAATTCCAACTTTCGCAAGCCAGCGGCCACCAGCTGCCCCGCCTCCCATTCGCCGTGTGCCACCAGCGCCTTTCCACTATGACTGCCGCTGGTTTTCAACGACTTATTGCCTTTCTCCACCAAGACCAACAACGAGTCCCGGAACGACTCGTCTCCCAAATACCAACCTCGACGCAGCGCTGCGGTCGCTTCCGGCGTGAACTTCCCCCCATTCTCGGCCGCGCGAGCCTCCAGATAGTCCGCATACGCACGCCGACCCCGGGCGTCCAAGGCGAGTTGGTGCGCCGCCAGCACGCGCTCGGTGACTAGCCATGGTGGAGCTTTACCTGAACGATAGGCAGGCAGACTGCTCCACGGATACGTCGCAAGCTTGCCGTGATTGCCGCCAGCCAACCCGGCGCGGGCAGCGTTAAGGTGGATGTAGTCGGCCACGACTTTGAATTGCGAGGTGTCCCCCGCGCCCGCGCCCGCGCCCGCAACCGGCACGGATTTGTAGCGCCCTTGGAACACGTGGCCGCGGCGACTGTGTAGCCGATTCCATGCCTGACTGAACGCACCGAGCAGCAGATGCATGCCGGAGACGAGGTTGGGCTCGGGCGTTTCCAGCAGTAAATGAAAGTGGTTGGGCATGAAGGTCCAGGCATGCACGCGCCAACCGCGACTGCGGCACACCTCGCTCAGCCGATGCAAAAACAACAAGTGGTCGTCCTTCACGATGAAAATCGCCTTGCCTCCGTCACCACGGGCCATCACATGATAAATCGCTCCCGGATACTCGAATCTCAAAGGTCTCGCCATGCACAAATCCTGCCCTAAACCGGGGCCCAATCAAGGGAAATGTTACCATGCGAGGACTGACCCCATTTTCCCCATTTTCCGGCGCGGATATCGCCCCAAGGGTGAGCACCCAAAAGGGGCAGACTACTTATGGCGTGATGGTCGCCGACAAGTTCTGAGCGTTAGATCCGCCACCCTGTGCACACACCTCTGGAGTTCACGGGACACCGCGTGCTTCGAACGGGATTCTCGATAGTGCCGTCACCGCAAACCGAGCGAGTCTGTCAGCGCCTTGGCGATCGGGTCTAACAACAATGCGGGAAACAATCCGAGGACGACAAGCAACACGGCCGGCACGGCCACGGTCAAAATATGCGCCGGCGACATCGCGACAAGCGTCTCGCCCCCCCCCTCGGGACCATCCCTGACAAACGCCTGTTTCAAGACGGATAGATAGTAGTACAGCGAGATGGCGCTCATGATGGCGGCCAAGCCGACCAGCCACGTCAGACCCGGCGCGCTGCCTTGAGTCGTGCCGGCCATGGCGGTGCTGAACAGCGCGAACTTGCCGACAAAACCAGCCAACGGCGGAATGCCCGCCAATGAGGTGAGAAATACGAGCAGTGCCACGGCCTGCCATGGGGAGCGATGGATGAGACCGGCAAAAGATGCAGGAGAATCATTGCCACGATCGCGCTCGACGGCGGCAGTCACCGCCAGCGCACCGAGAGTCGCCAATCCATACACGATCACATAAAACAACGCTGCACCGGCGGACGAAGACCCATTGGCACTCATCGCCACTAACAGATAACCGGTGTTGGCGACCGCCGAGTAGGCAAGCAATCGCCGCACGCTCGTCTGGGCGAGTGCCAGCACATTGCCAAACACCATCGAAACGGCGGCCAGAACCGCCAACCACGACGACCACCCGCCGACCATGCCACCCCACGCGGCGGAACCGGCGGCGGAGTGAAAACCAATCAGCAAAAACCGCACGAGCACAACCATTCCCACCACTTTCGAGGCCGCCGCCACTAACGCAACGCTCGTCGCCGGCGCGCCCTGATAGACGTCAGGTGCCCAATAATGAAACGGCGCAGCTGCCAGCTTGAACCCCAACCCCACCAACACCATCACCAGCCCGGCCGCCGCCAGCCCGGAAGATGGACCCGCACTCAGCGCTGCCGCAACACCCGAAAACGTGGACGCGTGCGAAAAACCGTAAATCAAACTCAATCCAAACAACAAAAAAGCAGCCGATACTCCGCCAAACAAAAAATACTTGAGCGACGCCTCGCTGGCGCGCGCGGTACGCGAAAATCCGGCTAACAGATAGAGCGATAGGCTGGCCAACTCGATCGCGACAAACAAAAACATGAGGTGGTTCGTGCCGGTGGTCAGGAGCAGGCCGGTCAGCGCGAACAGCATAAGCGAGTAAAACTCGCCGGGTTGCGGGATTTCGCGGCGGGCAGGCGGGAGCAAGACCGCCAACAACCCGAGTACGAGTACGACCGCCTTGAAGATGCGAGCTAAGGGGTCAATGACGATCAAGGATTTTCCGGAATCGACATCCACAGGGACATAGCAGAGAGCAAGCGCGGCGAGAACGATGCCGGCGGCCGCGATGGCGATTGCCGAGCGGTTTGACAGGGATCGACTGCATTGGGCTTCGACGGCCACGGCGGCGGCGAGCAGCACGAGGGCGGTGACTACGAGCACGGCCTCCGGCAGCAATTGCATGATGAGAGCGGAATAGTTCACGGTTGGGAGAGGATCGAGTGGAACAAGGGCGAACGGAGACCGTCATCTATCAAGTCCACCCAGGGTTTCGGATAGAGACCGATCGCGAGGGAAACCGCAATCAACAGCGAGATGGCCGAAATTTCCGGCCACGTGAGCGGCGCAAGCGGCAAGGCAGTCGTATCAGACGCCTGCCTCACGGGGAAAAAGGCCTTGTGCAAGGCTCGCAACGAAAACGCGCCGGTGATGACAATCCCGAGTGCGACGGCTGGCACGAGCCAAGGCGACGATTCCCAGAGACCGATGGCCACCGAGATTTCCGCGACGAAGCCGCTGAAACCTGGCAAGCCCATGGACGCAGCGGTGGCGAGCGTGAACCCGATGGCCGCGCCGGGCAGGGTGCGCCAGAGATCAAATTCGCGAAGGGCGGTGAGGTCGCGGGTGTGGGTGCGTTCATAGACAACGCGACCGGCAATGCCGAAGAGCAATCCCGCGATGATGCCGTGAGAAATCATTTGCAACACCGCGCCGCGCAGCCCCCAGTGGGTGCCCGCCGCAATCCCTAACAACACAAAACCCATGTGACTGACACTCGAATAACCGATCACAAACTTAAGATCCTTCTGCGACAACGCAGTGAGCGCCCCATAAACAATACCGATCACCGCGAGCGCGGCAATCGCCGGTTTCCATTGCTCAAAGCCCTCCGGAAACAAGGGCAGGGCCACGCAAAGCGCACCATATGCCCCTAACTTCATCACCACTCCGGCCAGCAACATCGAGGCAGCCGTGGGTGCCGCCACGTGGCCGGTCGGTGCCCAGGTGTGAAAGGGCCACATCCCCGCCAACACCGCAAATCCCACAAATAAAATAGGGAACGCCCAAGCCTGCAGCGCAGGCGAATAATGCGTGCTCGCCAAATGCGCGAGATCAAAACTCGTCCCGCCCGACGCGCCATAGGCGACCACCAAGCCAATCAAAATCAGGGCGCTCGATCCGATTGAATACATCGTGAGTTTCATCGCGCCGTATTCCTTGTTCGTGGATCCCCAGACGGCGATGAGCAAGTATTTTGGCAGGATCACGATTTCATAACAGACAAAGAGCAGGAACGCGTCGCGGCTCATGAACACGCCATCCACGCCGCCGATGATCGTCAGAAAAAAAGCGAAAAACGCCCGGGGCCGGCGCTCGACATTCCATGAAAATAGCACCCCTGCCACCGCCACCAACCCAGTCAGCAACAACAACGTCAAAGACAAACCGTCGGCCGCAAGATGAAATCGAATGCCCAAAGTCGGGATCCACGCGCGATCAAAATCCCAAACCACAGCATGATTCAAACGTGCCAGACACGACGCGGCCGCCGCCACCGCTCCTACAAGTGAGGCGACTAACGCAATGATACGCGACACAGCGGCCATGCGCGCGGGTAGCAGGAGCACCAGCAAAGCCCCGAAAAAAGCGGATAGAATGGTCCAGGCGGGAGTCATGGGATCGGGCGGAGTTGATCTAACAGGCGCAACGTGTCGCCATTGATGAATTGCAGGAGCACCTGGGGCCAAAGGCCAGGGATGATGACCAGCGCGATGGCCGGGGCAAACAGCCAGCGCTCGCGACAGGAAAGATCCGGCCAAGCGGCGAGCGGGGTGGGCAAAGGTCCGTGAAACACCTTGCGAATCAGGCGGAGAAGAAACACAGCAGTCAGCAACAGCCCAATCACCGAAATGGCGGCGGCCCAGGGCACCAACCCGAACACCCCGTTGAAGATGAGGAATTCACCCACGAAACCACTCAAGCCCGGCAAACCTAACGAAGCAAACAAGGCCAAACCGATCACACCCGAAAACACCGGCATGTTCGCACGTAGGCCTCCAAAATCGTTCAGTCCGCGCAAGCCGCCGCTGCGGTCTTCCAAAATACCGATCCCAAAAAACAGCACCGCGGCAATCACGCCGTGATTGAACGCCTGCAGCACCACACCTGACACAGCCGATTCGACCGCGACTCTGTCCACACAAGACGTAGCGACCGCCGCGACAGCCAGCACGCAATACCCGAGGTGGTTGACCGATGAATATGCGAGAATGCGTTTAAGGTCTTTTTGTGCAAGAGCCGCGATGGCACCTAACAGAACAGTCGCAACCGCCAGAGCGGTCAACCACGGGGCCAAGCCCGGCAGCACTTCCGGAAAAATCGGCAAGAAGACGCGCAGCAAACCATAGACACCCATCTTCGAGAGCAGGCCGGTGAGAAGGATCGTGACGGGGGTCGGAGCCTCCGCATAGGCGTCGGGCAACCAAGCATGAAATGGCACCACAGGGATTTTTACTGCCAAGCCGAGAAACACCGCCACGGCCACCACCGTGAGCAGCGTGTGGCCGCCAAGACCGGTGGCCCCGAAGGCTTTGACCAAGCCCGGCACCAATTGCTGGTGCGCCGCCAACTGGCTGAGCGCCGCAAAATCCATCGTTCCAACGGACATCTGCAAAACGAGGAATCCTAACAACATCGACACTCCGCCGCCGAGGGTCACGATGAAGAAACGCAGAGCCGCGCGCGGCGCGCCCTTGCCGCCCCAGAGTCGAATCAGGAGATAGGCGGGAATCAGGGTCATTTCCCAACAGAGAAACCACGGAATGAAATGACGCGCGGTGAACACCCCGAAAAGCATCGACTCCATCACAAGGATCAAAGCGCAATACGCACGGTCGCCAAGGTGTATCTTGGACGAAACCGCCAACGAAAACAAAGTGACACACGAAGTGAGAAACAAAAACAAACACGAGGTGCCATCCACACTGAATGTGAGATGAATGCGCGCATCAGGCATCCACGGAAGCGACCACTCGGTCATCACTCCACCGCTAGATCCCGTGTGCTGAAATTCCATGGCTGCTAACAAAACCAGAGGCACCACTGACCACCCAATCGCAAAGCGACCGGCATGAAGACGACCGAATCCGGGCGAGACCGCTAGCAGCACGGCACCCAGCAATGGAAGTAACAAGAATGAGAGTAACAACATGATGTAACTATGCGATGAGCCAGAAATACAAGATGAGAAGAACCGACATCCCAAGACCAATGGCCCGAAGATACGCTTGAGGACGACCCGACTGACTGCGGGAAGCGGACACTGCACGATTTTGCAAACCGGAACACAAACGGTCAAATCCATCGTTCAGGCCCTTTTCATCGGACACACCGGTCCACCGCCCGATCCGCTTGACGCACGATTCCCCTACCGCCATCAGCGGCACGAAAACCTGACGCTCAAGGGCGTCTATGGCACCCGCAAAAAATGCAAGCGGTCCGATGATGGCCTTTTCATAAAGGGCGTCAAAGCCCATCGCCTGCTCCAGAAAACGCCACACTCCACCGAGTTTTCCCGCAAGGGGATCGGCCGCCTGGCTGTCACTCGAAACATTCCGATAGATCGCCCATGACGCACCAACCCCCAATGTGACAATCGCAAGCGACAAGCCAATCAAATGCATGACCTCGGGTTTCATCAGCGCTCCCGAATCGAATCTGGCCGACTCGCCGGATATCCACTCTTCAAACCACGGCCAGACAGGAGTGCCCACAAGCGCAAGCAAAACCGCCCCCGCAGCTAGCACGTAAAGCGGCACAAGCATCACCGACGGGCTTTCGTGCGGGTGCGCAACGCCGGGCCTGCGCGGCACACCAAAAAACACAAGCAAGGCCTGACGCGTCATGTAAAATGCCGTGAGTAGTGCGGCAGCGCCCGCTAACAAAAATGGACCGTGCCCGCCGGGCCAGATTTGCGCCTTGTGCAAAATAGCCTCCTTGCTCCAAAAACCCGAAAACACAAACGGAAATCCTGATAGAGCCATCATGCCGACCGCATAAGTGACAAATGTTTTGGGCATGGCATGGCGCAGGCCGCCCATGCGGCGAATGTCCTGTTCCTCATGGCAACCGTGAATCACCGAGCCCGCTGAGAGGAACAAAAGCGCCTTGAAAAAGGCATGGGCTATCAAATGGAACATCGCCGCAGCCACGCCACCCGTGCCCAAGGCCACCATCATGAATCCGAGCTGCGAGACTGTCGAATACGCAAGAATCCGCTTGATGTCGGTCTGGGCGAGCGCAACCAGCGCCGCGTAAAGCGCCGTGATCCCTCCAATCCAAGCCGCAGCAATGAGCGGCAGACTCAATCCATTGAGGTCCGCCGCTGCGGAAAATATCGGATGCGTGCGGGCGACCAAAAACACGCCGGCCGCCACCATCGTCGCGGCATGAATGAGCGCGGACACCGGCGTCGGGCCTTCCATCGCATCGGGCAACCAGGTATGCAGGGGCACCTGGCCGGATTTGCCCATCGCCCCAACTAACAAAAGCAGCGCTGCAGCCGAAGAAACCGCGAGCCCGCCAACCGTGGTGGCACCCGCCAGTGAGTGCAGGACGCCGGATTCTAACAATCCGTTGCCGTTGTCATAGAAAAGCAAGGTCCCGGACTGCCGATACAACCAGATCATGCCAATGAAAAACGCCATGTCCCCAACCCGCGTCGTGATGAACGCCTTCTGCGCCGCCGCTGCGGCAGTGGGTTTCTCAAAGTAGAACCCAATCAGCATATACGACGCCAACCCGACCAGCTCCCATGCCATGAACAACAGCAAAAGGCTGTTAGAAAGCACGACAAACAACATCGCGCCGCAAAATAGCGAGAGAAACCCGAAGAAGCGGCCGAAACGCGCCTCCTTTTCCATATAGCCAATACTGTAAACAAAGATCCAGAGTGCAACAAACGTGACCATCGCCGCCATGGCCGCGCTCATTGGGTCGAGCCACAAGCCGACCTGAAGTGCCACATCGCCAAAAGTAAGCCATGTGACCGCCGGGATGGAGGATGCCATTTTCCCAGGAGTGAGCGAGCAAAGCAAGGCGGCCAGTGCGATGAGGCATGACAGAAACAAGGCACCGGTCGCGATCTGGGAAGCGACGCGTCCATAACGGTTAGGGAGGATCGCAATCACGGCCCCGGCAATCAATGGGAGCAGGGGCACCCACCAAAGCAGGAACGGAAGATAAGGATGGAATGGTTCAGCCATGGAGTGAGTCGAGGCGGTTGAGATCGGTCGATCGGGTGTGGCGGAAAACCATGAGGATGATCGCCAATCCCACAGCGGCTTCCGCCGCCGCGATGGCAATCGAGAACAACACAAACAGAGGCCCAGTGAAATCCGGATCGGGCGGGCCATAACGCCAAAAAGCGATGAAATTCAGATTCGCCGCATTGAGCATCAATTCGATTCCGACGAGGATCAGGATCGCGTTGCGGCGGGTCAGCACGGCGAAGAGTCCGAGCGTGAACCACAGCGAGGAAACAATGAGCAAGAGCGAGAGCGGAGTCATGAGTCGCCAGGGGTGTTGGGTTTCCTTGTGGGTTCTGTATGACTGGACGCGTGTGCCTCTTTGGCAAACAACGCCGCGCCAATCATGACAGCGGTGAGCAGCACGCCTACCGCGAGCACGGCGGGGGCATGCGTGGTGAACAAGACGCGCCCGAATGATTCGACCGAAAGCGAGGGGTTCTCAGGCGCGGCGTCTGGAAGGCAGGTGTGGCGCGATGCCGCATAGACCAACACCGCGAACACCGGAAGCGTACATGCCAGACCCGTGACCCACGAACGCGGACGCCTCAAAAGTTCCTCCGCCTCGTCACCGGGCCGCGTGATCAAAAGCGAAAAGACAATCAAGACCGCCACCGCACCCACATAGACCATGAACTGCACAAGACCGATGAAATCCGCCCCGACCGCCAGATAGACGACGGCGGTGAGGGCCAGCGCGAGCGCCAAGAACAAGGCCGCATGAACCGGACGCGCCAACCACACGGCACCCAGTGCGGCAAGAATCATCATCGGGCAGAGAATCAGAAGCGGGGTCATTGGAAAAAATATGGGTTTCCTATTAGTGCTAGGAATCGGCAAAAGTATAAGTGCGGGTGGCCGGGGCAAGGCGTTTGTTATAATGGATGGTGAGCACTACCCAGGGGACTAGCAGCATCGGCACAGTGACCGCCCAACCGATCAAACCACCGCCGGCGAAATGCCAGATCCCGGCCGCCGGAATCGTGAGCAATGCCATCGGGATCAGGCAAAGCCAGGCAAAACGCATCAATTGGTCGATGCGCACGCGCGGAAATGTGCCGCGGATCCAGAGGAACGAGAAGATGACGACGACGAGTTTGGAGAAGAACCAGATCCATGACGGGACAGAGCCGAGACCTGGAAATGGGGCCTGCCAACCCCCCAGAAAGAGGGTGATGCCAAGCCCGGAGATGGCAAAAAGCCCGAGGTATTCGCCCATAAAAAACAAGGCATACTTGAACCCAGAGTATTCGGTCATGTGGCCGGCGACGATTTCCGACTCGCCTTCAGGCAGATCGAACGGACAGCGGTTGGCCTCGGCGATGCTGGCGATGTAAAACACGAGACCGGCAGAAAGGCCCCACGGCGTGAAGACGTTCCATGCCGGGATAAACCCGAGGAGGAAGCCGGATTGTTGAGCGACGATACCTGGCAGCGACAGGGTGCCTGAAACCATGATGACGCCGAGCGCTGAAAGCATGAGCGGCAACTCATAACTCACCATCTGGGAAATCGCCCGCATCGCGCCAAGCATCGGAAACTTCGACCCACTCGCCCAACCGGCCATGAAAACCGCCAACTCCGTGAGGGTGCCGACGGCAAAGAAAAACAACAAGCCGAGATCTAACGGCACAGGCACCCACTCGCGTCCGTAGGGAAGGACACCGAGCGCGAGGATGGATGGCACCACGATGAGAATGGGTGCCAACAAGTGAAGGAACCACTCGGCCTTGGTGGGCACGATGTCTTCCTTGGTGAGCATTTTGATGCCGTCGGCCACTGGTTGGAGAATGCCGAACCAACCGGCGCGGTTCGGGCCGATACGGTTTTGGATGCGCGCCAGGGTTTTGCGCTCAATGAGCGAGAGCAACGCAAAGCCAGTCAAAAACACACCGACCACCGTGCCGGCCGCAGCAACCAATCCGCCAATCGTCACCAACCAGTCAGGGGCACCGCAAAAATGCAGGAGCATTTCCACCAGGCGCTGTGGCAAGCGGGGCCAGCACTCGGGTGCCCACAAGACGGCGGCACTGTGCGATGCGTCAAACCCACTCATGCATGCTCTCCTTCCGTGCTTGGTTCTGGGGCATTCTTTTCTTTTTCCGCTTTCAGCTTGGCCGCTTTGGCGGCTTGCACGGCGAGATTCTTTTGTTCTTCCGCATGGCGTCTGGCGGCAACCTCGGTGGCCTGATCCGGGCGCAGAGTGGCATGATACTCGGCGGATTTCGACAGGCGGTCGAGACCAAACAACAATCCACCGAAGCGGTCATCCGTGCTCAATTCATACTCACCATCCATATAAATCGAATCAAACGGGCAGACCTCCGCACAAATCCCGCAATTCATGCAAACCGACACGTCGATATCAAACACCTTGGGACGCTTGAGCGATTTGCCGGACCGATCGCGATCCAGCACGATATAGATGCACTGAGGCGGGCATTCTTTCTCACAGATCGAGCATGCGGTGCATCGCAGGCCGGCCACCGGGTCACTGCCATCATAACAAAGGAAGGGAAAATTGCGGAAATTCGGGCTGATTGGCGCGCGTTGCTCGGGATACTGCACGGTGGTCATGCGATCCTTGCGATAATAACTTTGAAGCATGTTCTGCGCCGTGACCGCCAAGCCTTTGAGCAAGCCGAGGCCGGGGATGGACCACCTGCCACGCGATCGAGGATGTTGGCTGGAGTTCATCGGTCCACCTCCCCTAACACAATATCGACACTGCCGAGGATCACCACCACATCGGCGAGATCCAGCCCGAGACACATATCCTCGATGAGCGTGAGATTGATGAAACTCGGCGGACGGATCCGGTAGCGGTAGGGCTTGGTCGTTCCATCGCTGATCAAATGAAATCCGAGCTCGCCCTTCGGGCCTTCAATGCGGGCATACGATTCCCCCACCGGTGGCTTGAAATTGCGAATCCTCGCCTTCGGATCAATCACCGGGCCTTCCGGAAGCTGCGCCAGCGCCTGCTGCAAAATCTTGAGCGACTCGCGCATTTCCAAAAACCGGATCATGATGCGGTCATAACAATCGCCGGTGGCCCCGAGCGGGATGCGGAAATCAAAGCGCTCGTAAATGCCGTAGGGATCGACCTTGCGGATGTCATAGTTGACGCCCGCCGCGCGCAGCATGGGACCGGATATCCCCCCATTGACGAGCGTCTCCTTCGACAAGCTCCCAATCCCCTGCGTGCGGGCTAACAAAATCTCGTTGCCGACTAACAATTTTTCCATTTCATCGAGAAACGGTCCGTAGTCATCGACGAGTCGGCTCACTTGGGCGGCCCAACCGTCGGGCAGGTCATTGCGGCATCCGCCGAAGCGCATGAAATTGGCCATCATGCGTGCGCCGGTGAGGTCTTCGAACAAGTCGAGAATGAGTTCGCGTTCGCGGAAGGCATACATCAGGGCGGAACCCCAGGCACCCATGTCGCCGAGAATGAACCCGGCAAACGCGGTATGATTGATCAGACGCGTGAGTTCCGCGAGAATCACCCGCAGGTATTGGGCGCGCTCCGGCACCTCGAGGCCCGCGAGCTTTTCCACGGCGTGGGCATACGCCCAGTTGTTGCTGAGCGGGCAAATGTAATCGAGGCGATCGGTATACGGCATCGAACTTAGATAAGTGATACCCTCGGCAATTTTTTCGTGATTGCGGTGGAGGTATCCGAAGACCGGTTTAAGGCTCACCACCGTTTCACCGTCGAGGACCACATTCATCCGGAAAACCCCGTGCGTGGACGGATGCTGCGGCCCTAACGAAACCCGGAGCAACGAGTCGTCGTCCGGGCCGGATTCAATCATCGGCGCGGCATCAAAACTCTTGGATGAGGCGGAAATCATGATGGTGCGTAATGCCGTTTGGCTTTTTGCAACACGGCGGCATGCGGTGTGGGCTCATACTCGCAATCATCCGGTGCCACGTAATCCTTGCGCATCGGATGATCCTCAAACCCGTCCCACATCAGGATGCGGCGCAGGTCGGGATGACCGGTGAACTCGACACCGTAGAGATCAAATATCTCACGTTCTTGGAACTCGGCGCTCCGAAACACGGCCACCACCGAGGGAATTTGCACATTCGCCCCGCGGTCTATGGTTCGAGCGCGAAGCACCAACGGGCCAACCCGGCGGGTGGTCGAGTAAAGGTGATAGATCACCTCAAGAAATCCAGTGGCGGGCGCGGCCGCCTCGCCTTCGGCGGGTGCTGCCACGGCGTCGGCCATCGAAGAATCTAACCAATCCACTCCGGTGACATTCGAGAGATAGTCAAAAGCCAGATCCGGGGTGTCGCGCAGCATGCGGCAGACGTCGACCAGATCGGCACAATCGACGAGGAGGGAATGTTGCGCGGCCGGGCCGGGATTGCGGCGGACAGTGATCCGCGCTGCGGGCAGCACGTCTAACAAACGCGCCTGAATCGTTTCAAGATCCACACTCATGCTTCGACCCCTTCCACTTCGCGCAGCACCGGGAGCGGGTGCCAAATCTCGCGGTTCGACGTCGGCTCGAGGTCGTGCGCGCCGCACTCAGGCACTGGAAACGCCGCCGTCCCGAGAGGATCTGCGTGGCGGGCGCGGTGAGATCCCATGAGTTTTTCTTTGGCGATTTGAGCGCGCAGCGTGAGCAAGCCATCCAAGAGCGCCTCCGGGCGCGGCGGACATCCGGGAATCACGACATCCACCGGAATGAAGCGGTCAATCCCTTTGAGCACATTGTATCCTTCCTTAAAAGGCCCGCCGGAAATCGCGCAGGCCCCCATGGCAATGACGTATTTCGGCTCGGCCATTTGGTTGTAGAGCCGCACGACTTGCGGTGCCATTTTTTTGGTGACCGTGCCGGCGACAATCATCAAATCCGCCTGCCGTGGCGAAGGCCGAAACACCTCGGCCCCGAAGCGCGCCATGTCGTATTTCGCCATGGTGGCCGCAATCATTTCGATCGCGCAACAGGCAAGACCAAACTGCAAGGGCCACAACGAACTCGAACGCCCCCAATTGATGAGTTGCTCGAAGGAAGTGACGTGCACCCCCTGCGACTTCATGTCGTCCTCCAGCATGGAATCAATCTCCATAAATTGTGAAGTTGGGTTTGGCGGGACCGCGCCAATTCAGAAGCCCCTTGCTCCAAGCCCAAACAAGGCCTTCGGCGAGCAATAACAAAAACAACATGGCCACTAGAAACGCACCCAGCGTGAGATGGAGAAAGGCAACCGCAAAAGGAAGCAAAAAGACCGTCTCCACATCAAACAGCAGAAACAACAAACCAAACAGATAGTATTGCGAATGAAAACGAGTTTGACGTTCGGCAAGCGGATTCACGCCACATTCGTAGAGCGCGTTCTTTTCATCGCCACGCTTGATCGGCGTGAAAAACCGCATCCAAACGCGGGCCAGAGTGAGCGCTCCTATGGGCACCACCAAGGCGACACCCAAAAAGACCAGAACCGGAAGGTAGAGGTGAGTCATCTGAAAGTCGGTTTAGGGCTGGGTTTTGTAGGCAAGCACCTCGTCAAGGCTCATGACCGCCAGCCTTGCGCGGTAGGAATGATGAAATGCCTCCCAAAACGTGTTTGGTCGAGGAGTTTCTTCCGGGACGTCAGCATGCACACCTCCCCGCCCTCCCTCAAGCGCCGCGTCAATCTGAAGCAAAAAAATTTCTGCAGGCGGGCGGGTGAGTTTGACGCCCCCTTTGTAGCCGCGCTTGGTTTCCACGATGCCTGCCTCCCCGAGCCGCTGGAAGATTTTGGAGAGGTAGGGCAGCGGCATCTCGGTGCATTCGGCGATCTCGCGCACCAACATCGAGTCCACGCCGTGACGCGCCAAGCAGGCAAGCGCCTCGATCGCGTATCCGGTCGTGAGCGAAAAGGTCGTCATCAAGGCGCGTCAGACTTTCCACAATTGCAATACGCGAAGGTAATTCGCGCGCTCATACACCGAAGGATCCGGGCAATGGGCAAGACTCATGCTGCCACGCATTTGATCGATCGATTCATACTCGTGCTCTTCCATCCATCGATTCAAATCGGTAAGTAGGCCGGTGAGGTGTTCGGGCCCGTTTTTGAGCAGGGTCGAAACCACCTGGACCACATTGGCCCCGACCATGATGCCCTTGATGATATCCTCGAACGAATGGACGCCACCGCTCAGCGCGATGTCCGCCTTGATGTGACCGTGGATGATGGCAATCCATCGCAGCCGTTGGCGAAGCTCTGTCGAGTTGGAAAGTTCGAGATGGGGGGTGGCTTCAAGCTCCTCGATGTGGATGTCAGGCTGATAGAAACGATTGAACATCACCACGCCTGCTGCTCCACTGCTATCCAGTTGTTTAGCAAAATGCCCCGGCGACGAAAAATACGACGACAGCTTGACGGCGATGGGGATGGTGACGCTGGCTTTAACGGCTTCAAGGATGTCGAGGGTGCGCTTTTCCACCTCTGTCCCCGATTCGTTAGGATTGGTCGCGACATAATACACATTCAACTCGAGCGCATCGGCCCCGGCTTCCTGAATCAACCGGGCATGGTCAGTCCAGCCGCCCATGCTGATCCCGTTGAGCGACCCGATCACCGGGATGTTCACCGCCTCCTTGATGCGGGAAATTTGTTCCAGATAACGATCCGGCCCAAGCGCGTAGTCTTCCATCCGCGGAAAATAGGAACTCGCCTCCGACGAAGAATCTGCGGAAAACTCGGTGTGGGCGAACTCCGCAAGCTGCTGGTTCGTGATCTGCTCCTCAAACAACGAATGCATCATGATCGCCGCCGCGCCGGCATCTTCGAGCCGACGCACGGTATCGAGCTTGTGTGCCATCGGCGATGCCCCCGGCATCAACGGGTTTTTCAAAGGCAGGCCAAGATAAGTGGTGGAGAGTTCCATGGGGATCAGGTGTTAGAGGTGGGGGTTTCGGACGGCGGGGTTTCGCGGGATGCGGCCATTTGCTGATAGTGCTCGAAGCGTTCCTTCACGGATGCCGCCGCCAATTTTTGGAGCATGGCCGAGCGTTCGGGATTGATGCGTTCGAGCATCTGGAAGCGGGTTTCATTTCGGGTGAAATCCGTGAGCAGGCCTTTGGGGGCCGACGAGTCAAGTTTCATCGGGTTCTCGCCCTTTTCGGCTCGGCGGGGATCAAAACGGAACAGCGGCCAATAACCACAGGCCACTGCACGTTTCTGTTGTTCCAAGCCCTGCGACAGACTGTATCCGTGCGCCACACAATGACTGTAGGCAATAATCAACGAAGGACCGACATAACTTTCTGCCTCACGGAAAACCGACACCGCATGGCCGTCCTTCGCGCCCAACGCAATCCGGGCAACATAAACAGAACCATAAGTGGTGGCGATCAACCCGAGGTCTTTTTTCGGCAAGGACTTGCCCGCCATGCTGAATTTGGCCACCGCGCCCAGCGGGGTGGACTTCGATTGCTGGCCGCCGGTGTTCGAATACACCTCGGTGTCGAGCACCAAGATGTTAATGTTTTTCCCGGATGCGATCACATGATCCAACCCGCCGAACCCGATGTCATAAGCCCATCCGTCACCCCCGATCACCCAAACGCTCTTATCTACCAGATAGTCGGCTATCTGGACCAGAGTGCGGGCATCACGGGTCGTCTGGCCGGCAAGCGCGGCACGCAGGGCAATCACACGCGCCCGCTGTGCCTCAATCCCGGCTTCGTTCGTCTGATCGGCACTTGTGATGGCGGTGACGAGATCGTCCCCTAACAGTTTTGCCTGACCGCGCAGGAGGATTTCAGCGAAGATTTTCGATTGATCGAGGCTGGCACGGAAGCCAAGCCCGAATTCCGCATTGTCCTCGAAGAGCGAGTTCGCCCAAGCGGGGCCGCGGCCACAGGCGTCCGTGGTGTAGGGCGTGGTGGGAAGGTTGCCGCCATAAATCGACGAGCATCCGGTGGCGTTCGCAATGAGCAGGCGGTCGCCGAACATCTGGGTCAACAACTTCAGATACGGCGTTTCCCCGCAACCGGCGCAGGCACCGGAGAACTCGAACAAGGGCCGCATGAACTGCGTGGTTTTCACATCGTCGCGGAGCATCGCTCGGTCGGGATCCGGCAGCTTGAGGAAGAAGGCGAAGTTATCGCGCTCGGCATCGCGCAACGGGAGTTGCGGCACCATGTTGAGGGCCTTGCGGCTCGGGTTGCTCTTGTCCTTGGCGGGGCAGACCTGCACGCAAAGTTGGCAACCCGTGCAATCCTCGGGTGCCACCTGCAATGCATAACTCAGACCCGGATAATCCCGCGCCTTGAATTCGGTGGACTTGAACGTGAGCGGTGCTCCAGTGAGACACCCGGGTGTGAACACTTTGGGACGAATCGCGGCGTGCGGACATACCATCGAACACTTGTTGCACTGAATGCATAGATCTGATTCCCAAACCGGGATTTCCTCGGCGATGTTGCGTTTTTCCCACTGCGTCGTGCCCGTGGGCCAGACGCCGTCGACCGGAAACGCACTCACTGGCAGGAGGTCGCCCTTACCGCCGAGCATCACGGCCGTGACGCGCTTGACGAAATCCGGCGCGTTTTCCGGCACGATCGCACTGAGCCGCACGCTCGAGGTCGGTGTGGCCGGGTAATCGATCTTGACCAGGTTTTCCAGAGTGCGGTCGACGGCTTCGTAGTTGCGTTGGACCACGGCGTCGCCGCGTTTGCCATAGGTTTTTTTGATGGCGTATTTGATGGCGGCGATGGCTTCCTCTTTTTCCAGCACACCGGAGATCGCAAAATAACACGTCTGCATGATCGTGTTGATGCGCCCTGCCATGCCGACATCGCGGGCCACCGTGCTGGCATCGATGGCATAGAACGAAAGTTTCTTATCGATGATTTGTTCCTGCAGCTCACGCGGTAATTGCTGCCACGCGGTGAGCGGGTCACCGGGCGAATTAAGCAAAAATATCCCGCCGGGTTTCGCATAGTCGAGCACGTTGATCTGATGGAGCAGATCGAATCGATGGCAGGCGACAAACTCGGCGCTCCGGATCAGATAGGTCGACCGGATCGGCGTAGGCCCGAACCGCAGGTGCGATACCGTCATCGCACCGGCTTTTTTCGAGTCATACACGAAGTATCCCTGCGCAAAGTTATCTGTCCCTTCGCCGATGATCTTGATGCTATTCTTGTTAGCACCCACTGTGCCGTCCGATCCAAGACCAAAAAACACCGCCTGCTTCATGCCCGGTGGCACCACCTCGAACTCCGGATCATACGCAAGCGATAGCCCGGTGACGTCATCCTGAATACCCACCGTGAACTCCTGCCTCGGCGACGCCTTCACCAGTTCTTCAAACACCGCCTTGACCATCGCCGGGGTGAACTCCTTCGAGCCCAACCCGTAACGCCCGCCTATCACGCGGATGCGGTGCGTGTCACTCAGCCAACCCGCCGTGTCGGCCTGACGCAACGCGCCAACCACATCCAGATACACGGGCTCACCGAGCGCGCCGGGTTCCTTCGTGCGGTCAAGCACCGCAATCGACTGCACCGATTTCGGCAGCACGGCGGCAAAGTCCTCCACCGAAAACGGCCGATAGAGCCGCACTTTCACCACGCCGGTTTTCGCGCCGTTTGCATTGAGCCAGCCGACGGTTTCGCCCACGGCCTCGGCACCCGATCCCATGATGACCACCACGTGCTCCGCGTCCCGAGCGCCCTCGTAATCGAACGGCCGGTAAGCACGGCCGGTGCGCGCGGCAAAGGCGGCCATCGCCTCCTTAACCAGGCGCGGCAATTCCTGATAGAAGGTGTTGCAACCTTCCCGCGCTTGGAAAAACGCGTCGGGATTTTGGGCGGTGCCGCGAATCATCGGCGCATCGGGCGTGAGTGCCCGCGCCCGGTTTGCAGCGATGCTGTCCTCGTCGATCAGGCAGCGCAGGTCGTCATCACTCAAGAGCGCGATTTTTGAAACCTCGTGCGAGGTCCTGAATCCATCAAAGAAATGCAAGAATGGGACCCGCGACCGGAGCGTCACCATTTGCGAAATCACCGCGGTGTCCTGCGCCTCCTGCACCGATCCGCCCGCCAGCATGGCAAAGCCGGTCTGCCTGCAGGCCATCACATCCGAGTGATCACCAAAAATACTTAAAGCATGCGTTGCCAGGGCGCGGGCCGTGACGTGCAAGCAGAAGGGTATCAATTCCCCCGCGATCTTATACATGTTAGGGATCATCAATAAGAGCCCTTGTGAAGCGGTGAATGAAGCGCTCATTGAACCCGCGAGCAGCGCCCCGTGCAAAGCGCCCGCCGCGCCGCCTTCGGATTGCATTTCTACCACGCTGGGGATGGCACCCCACAGGTTGGTCTTGCCCGCCGCCGCCCACTCATCCGCAAACTCCGCCATCGCGGACGACGGCGTGATCGGGTAAATGGCGAAAAACTCGTTCAGCCGATAGGCCACGGAAGCAACTGCTTCATTGGCGTCCAGCGTCCCCATGGTGGAGTGAGAGGGTGCGTTCACCCGCGTATCCAATACTTTTAAGACCCCAAGGTCCACAAAGCGCAATATACGCCCGGAAAAAAGCAATATCCGCGCGGTTGAAAATCGTCCGGGAACCGGATCAGCGATCAACGACGGGCCGCATCGGCTTCAATCCACGCCCAGAGACGTTTCTGTCCCTCCGCCACGCGGGTCTTGGCCTCGCTCAAATCACCGCCGGGCGCAGCCTTTCCAAAGAGATAGAATTTGATTTTCGGCTCGGTGCCAGACGGACGAACGGCGAAAGAACGACCATCGTCGAGGTCCACAAAGAGCATTTTTTCTTTCGGCAAAAAATCTCCCTCTTGGTCATACAAGTCGTCCTTGGCGAAGTCACGGACGCGGATGACGGCAGAGCCGTCCACGGTGCCGGGCGGGTGATCCGCATAGGATGCCGCAAGAGCCAGGATTTTCTGCGCACCGTCGGCACCCTCCATCACGAGGGATTTCCCGGATTCCAAGTGATAGCCGAACCGGGTGTAAAGCTCGTCTAACAGATCTGGCAGGGTTTTGCCGATCGATTTGGCATACGCGGCGGTTTCCGCGAACATGAGCGCGGCACCGTTGGCATCCTTGTCGCGGATCGAATCCGACCCGAGATAGCCATAACTCTCCTCACCGCCAAAGATGAAGAAGCGCGAGTATTCAAGGCGCAATCGCCGGGTTTCTTCCTCACTGAGCGACCGGTAGTCGCCTTTTTTATCGGCGGGTATAGCCTCTTCGTATTTGCGGAGCTTGCTCGCGATGTATTTGAATCCCGTGAGGGTATCGACCACGCCGACGCCGAATCCATCGGCGATGGCGCGTTGCAACTCGGTGGTGACAAACGTTTTGACCAAGACGGCGCGGCTGCGATTCGCTTGGGTGATCCATCCGAGGTCAAAGCAGGTCTTGACGCGATACCAAGCCATCAACGAGCCGATCTGGTCGCCTGTGAGAAGCCGCATGGCCCCATCCCGATCGCGCACGGCCACGCCAATGCGGTCGGCATCGGGATCGGTGCCGATCACCCACTCGGCCCCGGATTTCTCGGCGAGATCGATGGCCATCCGCAAGGCCGGTGCATTTTCCGGGTTCGGAGACACGACGGTGGGAAATCGGCCATCCTGGATGTCTTGCTCGGGCACCGTGAGGACCTCCAGACCGAGGCTTCGAAGCAAGGGGACATTGATATGACCTCCCGTGCCGTGCAAACTGGTGAACACCATCTTGATGGCCGCGCCTTCTAACAATTCAGGTCGGAGCAGCAGCGTTTTGATGCGGGCGACATAACGCGCATCCATCTCCGCACCGAGAATCCGGACCGTGCCGCGCTGGTCACCAGGCAAGGGGTCATAACTTTCCCGGTTGATCGCATTGACCTCGCGCACAATGCCACTGGCATGCGGCTCGACAATCTGCGCGCCATCGTTGAAGTAAACCTTGAAGCCATTGTCATGCGACGGATTGTGGCTGGCGGTGAGCACGACCCCCGCATCCGCCCGCAAATCACGCACCGAAAATGAAAGCTGCGGCGTGGAACGCGGACCCTCAAAAAGATAGGCGTCACACCCGAGCTCCGACGCAACTTTGGCGCAAAACTCGGCAAAATCGCGCGAAAAATGGCGGGTGTCATGTGCGAAAACCAGCACGGGCTTGCGGGCCGCTCCCACAAACGGCTTCGTGTAGGCGATCAATCCGCGGACGGCGCGGCTGAGGTTGTAATAATTCATGGTGGCGGTGCCGACGCAGGGATGCTCCGGGCGTTCGTGCGGGCCACCGATCCCCTGCTCGGCCCGGGTGACGATGCGCCCCACCGTACGGCCTCGTAAGCCTCCCGTGCCAAATGTCAGCGTTTTGAAAAACCGGTCGTTAAGCTCGTCCCAAGCGCCGGCCGCGACCAATTCCCCCACGGACGCAGGGGCGACTTCCTGGGTGGTTCCCGCAAGCAGCGACAGGATGTTAGACCGCGCGGATTCTAGCAGGTGACCGCTCGACACGGCAGTCGCAAGGGTGGATTCAAATGGGCTCATGGCGGGGCCGACCATAAATCATTCCCTCACGATGGCAATCCCGACAGCCATCGCATGAAAAAAAATCAATGCGGAATCTTCCGGGTGGCCGCTGCAATTTTTTCCGCCCAATCCTTGGCGCGCGCGCCGAATCCACGATCATCGCCGGCATAAAGAATGCCGCGCGACACATTGATCACATCGGGTGCCGTGCGGCCCGCCGCCGCCAAAGACGCCAGATCGCCACCTTGGGCACCCAGCCCTGGAACCAACAACGGTGCCTCCGGAAATTTCTCCAACACCTCGGAGGCATTCGTGAGTCCTACCACATATCCCACATCCGTGAGGCGGCCTTCCGCACACGCCCGGTCACCCAGCGCCGTGACCAACTCAAACACCGAACGACCATCGGCCAGTTTTTGTCGCTGGAAATCCGCGGAACCGGCGTTCGAAGTGACCGCTAACAGATAGACACCTTTGCCCTCCCAATCAAGAAACGGCTCAATGGAGTCATAACCGAGAAACGGGTTGAGTGTGACCGCATCCACATTCCA
>CAIYYV010000217.1 GCA_903930425.1 Akkermansiaceae bacterium
CTCCAACAGCATCCCCTATGACCCCAAAGCCGCCGCCGCACAACGGGCAAAAATCCGCAAGGCTTCCGACCGACCGCCCATCCTTTATTGAGCTCCCCACTGAAAAAAATCCGCTTTGCCAAAAAAAGGCTTTACAATTTTTAAAAATTATCAATATTTCCTTACAAGTTTCCCAAGTTTAATTTTCCGATGCGTTTTTTCCTGCGATTTTTGATTTTGTTCGTGTCCTGCCTGGTGGGGGTCACGGTGGAAGCTGCGTCATTTCGGACGGTGGTGATTGATGCGGGGCACGGCGGGCAGGACCTCGGCGGCCAATGGGGGCAGGTCTATGAAAAACACTTGGCACTTGATACCGCCATGCGTTTGGAGGCCAACCTGAACCAGATGGGTTACAAAACCGTCATGCTGCGTCGCGGAGATTACTTCCTCACTCTGGGTCAGCGTGCCGAAATCGCCAATCGCTACAAAAACGCGATTTTTGTGAGCATCCATTACAATTACACTTGGAAGCAACAGGTCAGCGGCCTTGAAACGTTTTACTACAACACCGAGGGGCAACGCCTCGCTCAATCGGTTCAGAATTGTTTGGCTGCCCATACCGGCACGATCAACCGCAACGCCAAATTTGCCCGGTTTTATGTGATTCGAAATTCCAAGCTCCCCTCGATCCTCGTGGAAAGCGGGTTTGTCAGCAATGCGAACGAGCGCAACCGCATGAAATCAGCGAGCTTCCGCGAATCGATCGCCCACAATATCGCTGAGGGCATTCGCCGCTACGGCAAAGGTTATTGATCGCCGGAAAAAGAAGTGGGCTTGCCATTCTCCGCCATCGTCGCGTAAAAGGCTCGCCGCATGAGCCATAAAGCACCTTGGATTACCTATCGCCCTGAATTGAAAGTACTCGATTGCACCATCCGTGACGGCGGCCTGATCAACCATTCCCAGTTCTCTGACGAACAGGTGCGCGCAGTCTATCAGACCTGCCTTGCGGCCGGAATCGATTACATGGAAATCGGTTATAAGAACGCGCCAGCTCAGTTCCCCAAGACGAAATTCGGCCCATGGCGCCACTGCGAGGAAGAGGCCATGCGCCGTGTCGTGGGCGATCACACGTTTGAGGCCACCGGGCTGAAACTCGCGGCCATGGCGGATGCGGGTGGCAAGTGCGATTGGAAACACCAAATCATCGCCGCCAAGGACAGCGTGCTCGACGTGATCCGCGTGGCCTGTTATGTCCACCAAATTTCCGAAGCGGTCGAAATGATCGAGCACTGCACCGCGCTCGGCTATGAAACGACCCTCAATATCATGGCGATCTCCGTGGTCGCCGAGGCCGATATCGATCAAGCACTCGAAATCGGCGCCAAATCGTCCGCCGGCACCATCGTGGTCGTGGACAGCTACGGCAATTTGTTCCGCGAGCAAATCGACCACTTGGTCCGCAAGTATACCCAGGCCGTGGAGGGCACCGGCAAGCACGTCGGCATGCACGCCCACAACAACCTGCAACTCGCGTTCGCCAATACCGTGGAAGCCATCATCCTCGGTGCCAACCGCGTGGACGCCACCCTCATGGGCCTTGGCCGCGGCGCGGGCAATTGCCCGATGGAACTCCTGTTAGGTTTCCTCCGCAATCCCAAGTTCAAACTCCGCCCGGTCATCGACTGCATCCAAAACACGATCCTCCCGATGCGGCAGCAGTTCGACTGGGGTCCGTCCATCCCCTATAACATCACCGGCCAAATGAATCGCCACCCGAAAAGCGCCATGGACTGGCGCGAAGGTGCCTCCCCGGACGACTATCTCGCGTTCTACGATCAGACCCTCACCGACGCGTGATTCCGGTCATTTCTGCATGGCACCCAAATCATCGATTGCCGGTCTCATCTAACTAACACTCCCCCACCCCGTGATCTCCATAGCCAAACTCTTCGGAAAATCCGACCGCTTCTTTGAACTGCTCTCTGCCAGCGCGAAATCGGCGCACCAGAGCATTGAAGCGCTATCCCGCTTGTTGCTTGAATCTAACAGCAATGTCTCGCTTGCCGAGCTTGCCGTGGCCCGCCGCAACGAAAAACGAAACGCGGAAACCATCAGCGAGGAACTCGTCAAGGTGTTCATCACCGCGCTCGACCGCGAGGACATCGAGGCCTTGTCCAAGGCGCTCTACCGCATCCCCAAAACGGTCGAGAAATTTGGTGAGCGCTACGAAATCATGCACCACCTGGTGAAGCCCAGCTACTTTTCACCTCAAATGGCCATCGCACAGGAGGCCGCCTCGGTCGTCGTGCGCATGGTGGACATGCTCCCTAACAGCCCGAAGCTCGAGAATATCAAGGCGGAAAATGACAAGATGCAGGAGCTTGAGGGCCGCGCCGACCACCTCGTCCTCGGTTACCTGAGAGAGATTTATTCCGGATCGATCGACCCGATCACGGCCATGGCCCTACGAGACCTCTACGACTTGTTAGAAAAAGTCATCGACCGCTGTCGCGACACTTGCAACATCGTGTCGCAAATCGTCCTGAAAAACTCCTGAGACCGCAAAGCGCATGACCCTTGGGATTATTTTCTTGGTGATATTCATTGCCTTGGTCTTTGAATACATCAACGGCTTTCATGACACGGCCAACTCGATTGCCACGATTGTGGGGACCAAGGTGCTCACGCCGCGACAGGCCATCGCCATGGCGGCCACCACCAACCTGATCGGCGCACTGGCCGGGCACGCAGTGGCCAAGACGGTGTCTTCCGGCTTGGTGGATGCCCAGTATATCTCTCCGTTAGTGATTATTTGCGCGCTGCTGGGCGGCATTGTCTGGAACTTGCTCACTTGGTGGTTCGGGCTGCCTTCCAGTTCGACGCATGCGCTGGTGGGTGGCCTTTGCGGTGCGGCCTTGGCGAGTTCCCGTGACAACTGGCACGCCATCATCTGGTCGGTGGAAAAGGTCAAGGACGGCAAGGTGGTCATGGAAGGCATGTTGCACAAGGTGATCTATCCGATGATCACTTCTCCCATCATCGGACTATTTGGCGGGCTCATCGTCATGGGTTTGCTTTATGCGGCGCTGCAATCCGCCCGTCCCAGGTTCGTGAACCGGTTTTTTGGCAAGGCACAAATTATCAGCGCCAGTTTCATGGGTTTTGCCCATGGTCTGGCTGACGCACAAAAAACCATGGGTGTCATCACGCTGGCGCTGGTGACCGCCACTGCCACCGGCAGTTTTGTCCACCTGCCTCATTGGCTGAATTTTTTGCGCATGGACAAGTCGATGGCGGCCGAGCAATGCATCAAGACGCTGCAGCAGCCCGGAGCCACTCTGGACCAGCAACGTGACGCCGCACAAGTGCTAGAGACCGAGGCCAACCGCTTAAAGCCTGGCGAATTCCGCGAGGCATTTCTCTCTCTATCTGCCAGAACATACGCGCAGCTCAAGGATTCAGAGTCCGCCAGCCGTGCTGCGGCGAATGCTTCCACCACCCACCGGGACATACTCGCGGCCGAGCATGCGCGCCTTCTTCCGAAAATCCCCATCCTTGGCGCGATGGTCGCCGGCAAGTTTACCGATTGGGAAAAACTCCTTGCCAAGGAAATGGCTGCAGCGAAGGACTCTGGCAAAAACCCGCGAGTGATTGCGGCTCAAAAAGTGCGCGATCTTTCGCCTGATGTGCCGATCTGGATCAAGATCGTCTGCTCGCTGACCATGGCCGCAGGCACAGCAGCCGGCGGTTGGCGGATTATCAAAACGCTTGGCCACAAGATGGTCAAACTTCAACCGGTTCACGGGTTCGCCGCAGAAACCACTGCCGCCACCCTGTTAGCTGTTACGGGCAGCCTTGGCATGACGGTTTCCACCACCCACTGCGTCACCACCGCCATCATGGGTGTCGGCTGTGCCAAACGATTCAACGCCCTGAAATTTTCACTCATCGAACGCATCCTCTGGGCTTGGGTTCTCACCCTGCCCGCCGCCGGCACTGTGGGGTATTTGTTAGTAAAGGGATGCCGTCTCTGCGGTTGGATCCCGTGATCGATATGATGAGGGTGCCGGGCAGGATGCCCGGGCCACGTGGAGCGGGCATCTTGCCCGCCTTCTGTTCCTCCTGATAGAGTGCGATACACTCTAAGCGTCCCGTGCTCGCATCCCAAAGCTCGGGGAGCTTTCCACTTACCCGGGTCCCGCACCATACCATCGTGTGATTGCTGGAATGGTTCATCACTGGCTCCGGGCAGGATGCCCGGGCCACGTGGAGCGGGCCGTGCTAAACTCCACGCTTGGCAGGGCGGGGTTGTTGAGGTGAGACTCCGCCCATGCAGACTAGCTCCTTTCTCAAAGACCTGTTCTCCCTTTCAGGAAAAACCGCCGTCGTCATTGGCGGCACCGGCGAACTTTGCGGCACCATGGCCGTCGGGCTAGCCCGCGCCGGCGCGGAGGTTGTTTTAGGCGGCCGTATTCCCGAAAAGGCGGAAAAGCGTCTAGCGGAAATCAAATCCCACGGGGGTAAGGGCTACTTTGTGCCTTTGGATGTGACCTCGTGCGATTCGCTGCAACACCTGTTAGACACAGTGCTCCAGCGTTCGGGCAAGGTGGACATTCTCATCAATGGCGCGGGCACCAATTCCCCTACTCCGTTTCTCGACATCACTCCGGAGGAATATCAACGCATCATGGAGACCAATCTGAGCGCGGTCTTTCGCGCCTGCCAGGTGTTTGGTCGGTATTTCGTCGAGGAATCCCAGCCTGCATCCATCATCAATTTGGGATCGATCTCCGGGCTGAACCCGCTGTCGCGCATCTTTACCTATTCGATTTCCAAAGCTGCCGTTCACAATCTGACCCGCAATCTCGCCCGGGAATGGGCGGACAAAGACATCCGCGTGAACACTTTGGTGCCCGGCTTTTTCCCGGCCGAGCAAAACCGCATGGTGCTCGATGAATCCCGCGTGCTCGACATTCTACGGCAGACCCCCGCCTCGCGCTTCGGCAATGCCGACGAACTCATCGGTGCCACCCTTCTGTTAGCGTCATCAAAGGCCGGCTCCTTCATCACCGGAATCGAAATGATCGTCGATGGAGGATTCCACGCGATGACGATCTAACACAGCGCATGGAGGCCGATCTGGTGGCGCACACACAATTCCTGCACCACGGATTTTTCTAACAGCAGGGTTTTGCGGGCTTCGATGGTGATGGCCGAAACCCCGGCGGCAGCGCAGGTTTCAATGGTTTGCGGGCCGATCACCGGCACATCAAAACGAAAATCCTGATTGGGTTTGGAAACCTTCACCAACATCACATCCTTGCCGTGGCCGAGTTGGCCGCCACGCTGGATGCAGGCATTGGTGCCCTCAAATGCCTCTGCAGCGAGCACTGTGCCGTGACGCACGATCACGCTTTGGCCGATATCCAGGGCACTGGTTTGCTTGGCAATCCGAAACCCAAACTCCGCATCCGCGAGTTGGGTTTTGTTGAAGAGCGGGCCACAAACCGGCCCGACTGCGGGCAGGAGCTCGTCAAGAAATGTGGTGGCGGAAAGGACGACGATTCCCTCTTTGGCGAGTTCCTCCGCGACCGCGCCAAAAAGCGTTTCGGCATTGCGCTCCTTGACCCGCGCAAGAATCATCAAAACCCGGAGATCCATCCGCATATCAAATAATTTCTTCGGTGAAACCTGCCCCATCATCACCGCCTCACTCACCCCTTCACGGCGGAAAAACTTGAGCATTTTGTTGAGCTGCGCGACGCGGAACCACTCGATGGCATCGGCCATTTCTGCGAGTTCGGGTTTCGTTTCATCATGCAGGGCCGCGACGACCAACTTCACGCCGGGGGCGTGCCGACGCGCGGCGGCAATGAAGGTCTCCGGGTACACTCCGCTGCCTGCGATGATTCCGATATTTCGGGGATGCTCCATGCCCAATGACTCCAATCAAAAATCAACGACCACCCACCGACCGGCGGAAAGCAGCACGCGTGGACTGACGATGCCCCTGCCGGTCAAGGGCTGCAAGATTCTTTTATGAACCGCAGAATGCACCGATATGGGAGTCGCAGGCACCCTGAACTCTCAGGGCAACTCGACGACGGTCTGGAAAATCCGATGATCTGCTAGATTTTTGGGGATGGCGATCTTCATTTTGAAAGAGCGCGATTGCTGCCATTCACCTTGTTCTGATTGATCAGGGGCTTTGCCCCGGGGAGGGTAAATATCCGGTTATCCAGCGCGAAACTGGGTTTGCGGGTTAGCCATTTGCCGCGGGTGAAATCGGGGAATTTGACCGGGGCCCCGTCGGCGGCAATGGACTGTCCCGACAGGGGAACGAGGCAACTCATCAGGACGGAATCATAGACATCGAGTGGCGGGGGGGTCCCGTTGCGGATCGATTCGACAAACAGTTTTAATTCGAGGAAATCGGTGCCGCCATGGCCGCCAGAGTATTTCTGTTGCCACCATGGGTGGTCATACGCTTTTTGGTATGGGGCAAACGGTTCCCACTCATGATATCCCGGGCTGACATTTGATAGATAGACGGCATTTCGGGATTCGCTGTAGATGCCACGGGTTCCCTGCACCATCCAGCGGTTGTCATAGGGCCGCGGCAGTTGCATGTCGTAGTTGACCACAATGGTTTTTCCCTTTTTTGTTTTGATGACGCTGGTCACGATATCGCCTTGAGCGTATTGCCGTTTAGCGCCGGGATGATCGGGTCCAAACCGGCTGACAAACATATCATTGATGCCAAAGGATCCCGTTGCCGTTGAGGTGATGGTATCAAGATAATCACCACAGCCGATATCCATCCAGCTATAGACCGGGCCAACGCTATGGGTTGGATATTGATCCCGGTTGTATTTCAAGAGATATTCAGCCGGCCAGAGATCCTTGCCGGTGTTGCGATCGAAGAACCAATGGTCGATGCAGTCATGGGAATGGGCACAATGGCAATGCACAATCGTGCCGAGCAAGCCCTGCCGGATCATGTTGAGAACCGCGAGGTTGTCCTGACGGAAGCTCCAGTTCTCCAGCATCATGCAGGGTATGCCGGTCTTTTCAGAGGTGTTGACCAATAGCCAACATTCTTCGATGGAGAGGGCCGCTGGAACTTCCACGCCCACAGTGATGCCGGCGTTCATGGCAGCCACCGCCATTGGCGTATGCCATTTCCAAGGGGTGGCAATTATGACCGCATCCAGATCGTCCCGTTCCAGCAGTTTCTGATAGGCATTGTCGCCATCCGAATAGTCGTCAGGCTTCTGACGACCGGCGGTGGTGACAATGGCCGATGCCGCCGCGAGTGCGTTCTTGTCGATATCGCACAAGGCCTTGACGTCGATGTTTTCCACACCCATCAGAGTCGATAGCAACAATCGACCCCGGCCCCCGACACCGATCACGCCGAGGCGCACGGTTTTCGTGGTCCCTGCGGGTGCGGCAAACAGCGGGGAGATATGGGATGCCAGCAATCCAGCGGTCAAAAGACCGTTCGTTTGCATGAAGGTTCGGCGGTCGATGTGGCTCATGGATGACCTTGATGATTTGTTGGCGGTGACTTACGATCAGGGTGAGTTATGAGGGTGACGTGCCAGCGTCGATCCGCACATTGGTGATTGATCCGGTGAAACGCGAGCCATCATTCGAGTCAGCACGAATGGAGAGATGGCGTGGGATCAGAGCGCTTCATCGAACTCGCCGAGGTCGAGCGGATAGACGCCATGATTGCGGACGAGCTTGACGATCATGTCATAGGTTTTGCCGGAGACGCCGCTGCTCACGGAATGGTCGGATTGAAAAATGAGGCCACCGCCCTTTGCGGAGTTGAGTTTGCGCAAGACTTCGCGGCGGACCTTTTCGGGATTGCCCTCTTCCCAGACCATCATGTTGTTGTTGCCGCAGAAAGCGAGACTGTGGCCGTATTGTCGGCGCAACTCGCAAACATCCAGACCGGCCTTGGCCTCCAGCGGATTGTAGGCGTCAAGGCCGATCTCGATGAAGTCTGGCAGGATTGCCTTCACATTGCCGCAACCGTGATAGATGACCGGCAGGCCGTGGCGGTGGCAAAGCTCAATCATCGCCTTCACGGTGGGCTTGAAATAGGTGCGCCAGTAGGTCGGCGAGAAAAACAGGTTGTTGCGATAGGCGACATCGCCCCAGATGACGAAGCCATCTAACATCCCGTTCGCAGCCTCAATCGCGGCTTCGGCGCACTTGCAGTAGTGCTCGCCGATGCGGAGGATCTGCGTGCCCATCCGCTCGGGTTCCTCGCCCATCCACATGAGCGTATTGATTTGGCCGCACAGGCGGATGAGGCATTCGGCGGACTCGATCATGCTGCCATAGACTGGGAAATCAGGGCGCAGCGATTTCACTGTCTCAACCCAGGCCGGGGAGTTGCGGGTGAAGCCGTCCCCCACCCCGGCGATCTGGTTGTCCCCCGCACTGAAAAACCGGCGCGGATCCGCGGGATCGTCGAACTCAAAGGCCTCCAGCTTTTCTAAAGTATCGGTGTCCCAGCTTTCCTGCTCAGGCATCGGCAAGTCGTAGCGCTTCCGAAGGGTCGTCTCAAAGCCGGTTTTCACGATGACCTCTTCGTCGTCTTCGCGGATCGTTTCGAAGCTTTTGATGTGGGGGTCCATGTTGGGCACCGTGGCGATCCAATCCAGGTCATAATGGTAGTAGGGATTGGCATCCGACGGCAGCCCGAGTTCTTCGCGCCAGCGCTGGATGAAGCCCCCCCAGAAAAAGTCACTGATTGGCACGCGGTCGGGTTCCTGATGAGTCAGTGCCTTGCGCATGCGTTCCAATTTGGCCAAGGTGCTGGGCTTGCGCTCCAGTCCGGTGCCAGTGCCTACTGTGTCGAACATTCCACTCATGTTGCCGACAATGATTACCTGATTTGCGATTTTTTGTCTGTGTCCGATGAACCGAATGTTATGTCATATTCGGTTGGCAGCGTCTTATCCATGTATTGCATCTGGGCCGTGGCACTGGGTGTGCCAGCGTCGATCCGCACATTGGCGACCGAGCCGGTGAAACGCGAGCCACCATTCAAGTCGGCACCGATCGAGAGGTGGAGTCCATCGGAACTGAAAGTGATTGCGGATCCGGCGACGGGGACCGTCTCGCTTGCGCCGTCGATCTGGATGGTGACCGCACTGCCGGCGAGGTAAGTGACGCGCACATGCGCCCAGGTATTGAGTGGCAAAACGCCGGTGCTGATCACGGTCTGCGAGCTGCAGATAAAGCGCAGTTTATTGTCCGGTGTGAGATCAAGAAGAAAACCTGGGTCGCAGTTAGAACCTGGCACGCAACAGTCGATAAGTCGACGGTAGCCGGCAGCGGCATTCACCTTCACGTCGAGTTGGAAGGTAGCCCCAAGGTCGGTGCCGATGGGGCCGAGCACGCGAGTGGTGAGGTAACCGTTGGCGAGTGAGAGGCCAGTGCCGGCAGGCAGGCGGGTGTCCACAGTGACGGTGCCCTGTGCCTGGAGGTCGGCATTGGCGATGGAGCCGAGGTTTTGCAGGCCGCTGGTGGTGGAATCCAGTAGCCATTCAAAAAGATGAGGGTCGGCAAAACCAAAAGTATTGCCCGCCCGTTTGCCGAGGATGCGGGTCCCGAGGGATGTGACGCCTGCATTGGGAAAATCGAGCACGGGTTCGAAGGTGAACGAGGTGAGTGGCTGGCTGTCGCGTTCGATCCGCAGCCGGTGACCCGCGATGGCCGCGATCGTGGCAATGTTCTGGGTGGCGGTGAAGAGCGTGGTGGCGGTTGTTAGATCGCGCACGGTGAAGGCATTCCCCGGCCACGGATTGCGGATTTGCATGGAGGAGTTAGACGATCCGAGATCCACGGTGGCGGCTTGGACGACGCCCCCGACGACCTCCAGCGCGACCCGGTGGCCGCCCTCGACGGGGAGCCAGGCAACGGCTTCCCAGTCGGTAGGCCAGGCATTGGCGAGGCGGAGCAGGCCGTCGTGATTTTGGACGAGTGCCTCATGAGCGCCGAGGGTTTGCACGGCGGTGAACTCCGTCTGCACATCAGCGTCACCGCCGCTGTAGCAGCTAAACCCTTGCGGATAGATCATGAAACTGCCGATGCCGCTGAGCAGCGCCTCCTTGTAGATATCGGCGCGGCCCATGCGGGCGGCCTGCACGACGGTCGGGTGCCAGTCGTAATTTTCGCGGAAGAATCGGGTGTCGAGCGTGTCGTTGGCGAGTTGGACGAGGCCGGGGTCGCTAGCATCGCTGATGAAGTTGGCAGGCCAGATCGCATCGAGGTCGGGATTTTCGGCATTGGCCGAAACGTTGCCCAGCGAGGCCGCACTCCAGTCGATGACTCCGACATCCTGGCCGTCGGGATGAGTGCGGTAGTTCGCCTGAAAATTCAGTCGGGCCAGTTTGTTAGCGAGGGTGTTGGTTGGCAGTTCTGGCAGTTTGCCGGTGAGTTCATTGAGTTTGTTGGCGAGGCTGGTATCGCCGCGTTGCGTGGCGAGGTCGATGACGGCGGGCAGCAGGATGCGGATGTTAGAAACATCGGGGGTATCATCATTGTCCTTCCAATTGTTTTCGCGGGCATTGACGCCGAGGTAATGGTATTTTCCGTCGCCACCCAGGCCGCCGCTCTTGAGCAGCGAGCGGTGGAAAAGCATTCCCTCGCGGATGATTGGCCAATAGGTGGTGAGGAATGCCTCGTCCTGCCGGTAGCGGTATTCGGTGATGATGGCGGAGACCGTTTCAAGGGTGGTGCTCATCATACGGGAAGTGTAGTATTGAGTTCCTGGCGCGGCGATGCTGGTGGCTCCAAAGATCTGGGAAACGAGCAATGACCCCGCAGTGCCCGGTTGACCATCGATGTATTCGGGGTAGCCGGCGCCCTCGTAGCCCGGGAAGGTGTCGGTGACATGTTGTTTGAGCGTGGGGAGCCAACCGAGCAGCCAGTCCCAGGTGCTGGCATTGCCGCGCCAGACGCCGGAGGCGATGTTGGCGTGATTGATTGGACGCAAGTTTTGATACCAGTGGAGACGATTGAAAACCCCGACCGGATTCCAACAGAAGAGGCGGGTTTCACCGCCACCGACGGCGGGCAGCGGCGTGAGTGCCGCCGCAATGCGGAAATAACTGTCCAGCGCCAGCATTTGTTCGATGTAGCGGGCCGCGCCGTCCGCCGAGTAGAGACGGATGATCGCGGTGTCGTTCCACATCGCCCCGAAATCGGCGGATTGTTGGGTGAGCAAGGAGGCCAGAGGATCGGCGGCGAGGCCGGGCACCATGGCCTGGGCCGCGAGGGCTTCGGACTTCAATGTGGAGGTGGCAATCGGCGTGCCTGTCCAGATTTTCATCGGCACCACCACGCGATAACTTCCGTTAGAATTTGGTTTAAAAGTCAGGGTGGTGGCGGTGGCATTGGCCGTCGCGACGATCTGGCGACCGACCGCTTGGGCGGTCATGAACTGGGTGGCGCGGAAGCCTGGGTAGTTCGCGGTGCTGCCATCGCCGCCGGCAATGGCGATGCAGTTTTCGCCGGTGGCCTCGTTGGCCGGGTTGGTGCTGGCAATCGCATGATAGGGCGTGATGACCGTGGTGCCCGAGAAGGTGGAGCCTCCGGTGAAAGCACTCAATCGAACTGTGATGAACTCATCCGGGTTGGCCCCTTGGACATCGACCACCAATTCCTCGCCGCCCCAGCGGAAAAACGAGGTCACGGTGAGTCCGGTGCCGTGTTGGGTGAACACGCCATCGTGGAGGGAAAGCACGCCCTGATAGTCTTGTGCGGCGACGAGGCTGGCCAGGTTGGTGATTTGGAGTGTGCCCAGGCCTGCCATGGATGGCACGCCTTCGGGCCGGTTGAGCTGGAAGGTCAGCCCGTTTTCCAGATCGATCCACATGGCGGCACCGACCCGTCCGCTGCCGAGTGGGATCGAGTCGGATTTTCGGAATGGAGGCGAAAGGTAAACGAGGTTGTTGCGGGCGAGCCAGGCGTTGCGGTCGAGGTTGAGGTCGCCATTGCCATCGATGGCGGTGAGTCCGATGCGGCTGGTGGTGGCCACGCGGCCGGAAACCCGATAGAAACGCCGTGATGCGTCAGCCGCGGTGGGGTCGATCCATGTGGTGCTCGTCCCGCCGGAGGGAACGGCTGGGTCGAGAGCGGGCCAGTCCTGGAGGTTCGATGAAGCGTCGACGCGGTAGACCCAGTCCGGGTTTGAATTCCAATGGAGGGAAACCACGCCCGTGAGCGGGTCACGTTGCAAGGTGAGAAGGATGACTTCCGGTTCTGTTAGATTGGTTCCAACAGCCTTCACGGTTGCACCATTGTTCGTGAGTTCAAAGTAGTCCGCAAAGTTGCCGGTGGTCACCTGGGTGCCATCGACTTGGACACCGGTTTGAGTGAGTGCGGTCAGCCATTTGGCAGTGCCCGCGAAGGCGCTCTGAGTCAGCGAGCCAGTCCAGTGAGGGCTAAAATTGAGAACGCCGGTTCCTTCCACCGACAAGGCACCGCTGTAGTAGGTGCTGGGATTGATAAACGATGGATGGATCGTGGCAGTGTAGTCGCCTGTGATGTTGACGGTGGAATTGAGGACGCGGATCGCCGCACCGCCGCTCCACGACGCCCCGACATTCAAGCCCACCCCGCCCGAAAGAGTGCTGGTCCCGCTCGTGTTCTCGAAAGCCAGCGCGATGCCATCGGTGGTGCCGCCGGACTGCACCCAAGACCCGGCATTGACGACTTGAAGGCGGCTGCCGCCCGTGCTGGTGTCAGTAAAATAGATTGAACCTGTGCCAGTCAATTCGTAGGCCACCCGGTCGTTGATCAACAGAAAATTGCTGCCTGCGACAGACCCGCCACTTTGCGTCCACTGATAGAGCGTGCTGCCATCATTATGCAGGTTGATGTCACCCGTGCCCGTGATCGCGCCGGCCGTGTGGGAAATCGCGACGGTCCCCACACTTGAGTTGCCGAAATTGATTTTGGCGAGAGTGCCTGGCACGGCAATCGTGCCATTGTTCCCGACGTTCGGTAGGCCGTTCGTCCAATTCTTGCCGGTGCTGATGTCACCGGAAACGAATGAGGTCGCGCTGTGAAGTGGAGCCATGCCGCCAAGGGCAAGACCGAGAATGAGCAAACCAGTGGAGCGGCTGTGGTGAAATGGCATTTGAGTCTTTCGTGGGCGATCTGAAGCGAAAAAATTGCCCGGTAAGTGCCGCCCATTGCGACAGAATACCGGGGATGATGAGATACCAAAACGGTCGTTGCTGCGAGATCCGCTTACGGCGTGATGGCCACTTGCAGGCGGGCAAACAACTTGTTGTCGGGGGCGAGTGCCCGCGGGATGCGCACCGTGACACGGTCGGTACCACCCCCGTAGTAGTCGGCATCCACGGTGATCAACACCGGGTGGGCGACCGGCTCATCCGCGACGGCCGGGGTCCAATCGCTGAGGTTGGACCCATATACCACGCTGGGGTTGTATATGGCCGAAGCACTGATGCGACGGAAGACAAAGTTCAGATACTCCGCATCCAGCGTGGACGGAACTAACAACGCGCTCGAATCCGAGTTCGGGCCGGACGGATCACCGCCGATGACGAATTCAATTCCGTTAGAGATGCCGTCGCCATCGGAGTCGGCCGCAGCGCCCGCACCAACGATGTCATTCTCAATTTCCCATCCGGCATAGCCCGGAGCGGCGGCCTTGATCGCCACAGTGGCACCGTCGTTAGTGAGTTCAAAGAAGCTGCCAAAGTTCTCGGCGGTCACCTGAGTGCCATCGACTTGGACGCCGGTCTGGGTGAGTGCCGTCTGCCATTTGGTGCCTCCAGCGAAGGCACTCTGGGTGAGCGAACCGGTCCAGGTTGAGCTGATATTGAAGACCGGGAGAACGGGGTTGAGGTCTCCTGTTTGCATGCACAAGACGCTGTTGGTGGTGCCCGTTGGATTGACAAACCCTGAATTGAAAACGGCACTGTAGCTGCCGGTGAGGTTGACCGTGGAACCGACGATGCGGATTGCCGCGCCGCCGGCCCACGAGGCCCCGACATTCAAGCCGGAGCCGCCGGAGAGCGTGTTCGTTCCAGTGGAGTTCTCGAAGGCCAGGGCCATGCCATCGGTGGTGCCGCCGGACTGCACAAAGGACGAGGCATTGACGACCTGAAAGCGGCTGCCTCCAATGGTGGAACTGAAATTGATCAAGCCTGTGCCGGTCAGTTCGTAGGCCACCCGGTCGTTGATCACCAAGAAATTCCTTGCCGAGACGGTCCCGCCGCTCTGGGTCCACCGATACACCGTGGTGCCGGTGTTACGGAGGTTGATATCCGTGCCCGTGATCGTGCCCGCCGTCTGCGAAATCACGACGGTCTCTCCGGTCGAGTTGCTGAAATCGATGTCATACTGGTTGATCGTGCCCAAAGCGGCAATCGAGCCATCTTTGCCGACGGCTGGGAGGCCATTCGTCCAATGGGCTGCATTGGCAATATTCCCGCCGATGAGCCTGGTTCCGGCCGTGACCACGCTGGTGCCAACCTTTGCCACGGTCATGCCGTTGTCGACGATGACAAAGAAGTCGGCAAAATTACCGGCGGTCACCTGAGTCCCATCGACTTTGACGCCGGTCTGAGTGAGCACGCCCTGCCATTGGGTGCCCGTGAATGCGCTCTGACTCAGTGAACCCGACCAAGTCGAACTGAAATTGAGCACCGGTGCGGTTCCCTCCATCGACAAAACGCCGTTGTCTAGGCCGCCAGCATTGATGAACGCTGGATGGATCGTGGCACTGTAGCCGCCCGTGATGTTGACCGTGGAATCGACGATGCGGATTGCCGCGCCGCCGGCCCACGAGGCCCCGACATTGTAGCCTGCACCGCCGGAAAGTGTGTTAGAGCCGCCGGAGTTCTCAAACGCGAGGGCAAGCCCCTCGGTGGTGCCGCCGGATTGCACCCATGACCCGGTGTTGACGACCTGAAGACGGCTGCCCCCCGTGCTGGAGGTAAAATAGATCAAACCTGAGCCGGTCAGCTCATAAGCCACCTTGTTGTTGACGACCATGAAGTTGCTTGCGGCGACGGTCCCGCCGCTCTGGGTCCAGGCCACGGTTCCCGCACCGGTGTTTTGGATGTTCGGTGTGCCGGTTAGAGTGCCCGCGGTTTGGGTCACCACGGTCGCTGCCGCGACGTTCAGGGATAACGAGTTCAGCGTGCCTGATACCGCGATCAATCCGTCGGTGCCCGGCGACGGGAGGTTGTGGCTCCAATGGCTGCTGATCGCAAGATCACCGGAAATCAAGCGGGTTCCTTCAATGAATCCGCTTCCCACTCTTGTCACGGTCGCGCCGTGGTTATAGATCGCGAAGTAGGTCGAAAAATTCCCGACGGTCACCTGGGTGCCATCGACTTGGACGCCAGTCTGGGTGAGCGCGTCCTGCCAGAGTGTGGTTCCATTGAAGGCACTCTGGGTGAGCGAGCCAGTCCAGGTGGAACTGAAATTGAGGATGCCGGTTCCAGACACCGACTCCACCGACAAGACGCTGTGATCGATGCCTGTGGCATTGATGAAGTGCGGATGGATCGTGGCACGGTAGTCGCCTGTCACGTTGACCGTCGAATCGGCGACGCGGATCGCCACGCCATCGGCCGACGAGGCACCGACATTCAAGCCCTCGCCGCTGGAGAGCGTATTGGAGAGACCCGTGTTTGCGAAGTCGAGTGCCATGCCATCGATGGTGCCGCCGTGTTGCAGGAAGGACCCGCTGCCGTTGATCAGTAGTCGGCTGTCTGTCGTGGTGGAGGCGAACTGGATCAAGCCTGCACCGGTCAACACATAGGTGACCTTGTCGTTGATCACCATATAATCGGTTGCTGAGACGGTCCCATAGTTTTGCGTCCAGAGCACTGTTCCCGCGCCACTGTTTTGAATATTGGGTATGCCGGTCAGGATCCCATCGGTTTGGGTCACCACGGTGGCGTCTGCCACGTTGAGGTCGAAGGTATTCAGTGTGCCCGATGCGGCAATCGCTCCGTCATTGCCCGGTGCGGGAAGGCCGTTGTCCCAATTGCCAGCGGTGGCGACGTCACCGGAAACAAAGTGAGTGCCGCCACTGGGGAGCGGGACGGCCTTCACCACCGTGCCGCCTTCGGTGATTTCAAAGAAGGTGGCAAAGTTTTCTGTGCTCACTTGGACGCCATTGACTCTCACACCGGTCTGGGTAAGTGCAGTCTGCCATTGGGTTCCGCTATAGGTGCTCTGAGTGAACGAACCAGTCCAGGTGGGGCTGATCTTGAGAACCGACCCGCTTTCGAGCCCTATGCCGCGCCCTGGATAGAAAGTGGCGCTGTAGCTGCCCGTGACCGTGACGGTGGAGCCCACGAGACGAAGCGCACGTGTATCGGCCCACGAGCCGCCGACATTCAAGCCGACCCCGCCGGAGAGTATGTTGGTGCCAGACGACTCGAAGTCCAGAGAGACCCCATCGGTGGTGCCGCCGGACTGCGACCAGGACCCGGTCCCAGAAACGATCAGCCGATCGCCGCCCACCCTGCCGGCGCTGTAATTGAGCAGGCCCGTGCCAGTCAGTTCGTAGGACACCCGATTGCGGATATTCATGAAGTAGTCTAGCGTGACAGTTCCTCCGCTCTGGGTCCATTTGTAGAGCGTGGCACCGCTGTTCTGCATATCGACCGTGCCCGCGATCGTGCCCGCCGTGTGGGAAACCGTGGCGGTCCCGACGCTTGATGTGCTGAAATTAAGGGCGCCGAGGCTGCCCGATGCAGCAATCAAGCCGTTGTTGTCAACACTCGGTAGGCCGTTGGTCCAATTGCCAGCAATGGCAATGTTACCGGAAACAAAGCGGGTTCCCGGAACAGTGAGCTTCACTACGGTGCCGTTCTCCGTGACTGAAAAGTAATTGGCAAAGTTCACGGCGGTCACCTGAGCGCCATCGACTTTGACGCCGGTTTGGGTGAGCGCGGTCTGCCAATTCGTAGTTCCGCTAAAGGCACTCTGGGTCAGCGAACCCGTCCAGTTCGAGTTGAAATTCAGGACGCCGGTATCCACACACAAGGTGCCGTTAGTCGTGCCCGTCGGATTGACAAACGCTGCATTGAATGTGGCGCTGTAGCTGCCCGAAATGTTGAGCGTGGAATTCAAAACGCGGAGCGCCAAGACGCCGGGCCACGAGCCGCCTACATCCATGCCCACGCCACCGGAAAGCGTATTGGTCTGGCCCGCGTTCTCGAAGTCCAGAGCCATCCCATCAGTGGTGCCGCCGGACTGCACAAACGCCGCAGTACTGACGAGGTGAATGCCGCCTTCGGTGCCGGTGAATTCGATTAAACCTGTGCCGCTCAGTTCGTAGGTCACAAGGCTGTTAATCATCATGATATCGCTTGCAGAGACGGTGCCGCCGCTCTGGGTCCACTGGTAGGGTGTGGTGCCATTGTAGTTATGCAGGTTGATCTGTCCCGCACACGTGAGCGTGCCCGCTGTGTGGGAAATCGCGACGGTCCCTGCAGTGTCGTTGTAAAAATCGAAGGTTTCGATCGCACCATCCATGGCGATCGTCCCGTCGTTGCCGACATTGGGTATGCCGTTGTCCCAGTTATTGCCATCAGCAACATTACCGCCGGTGATATCATTGAAGGAAGTCGCCGCGTTCAAGTGGGCGATGCCGCAGACCGCAAGACCCAGAATGAGGAAATACTTCAAGGTGGAATAGCAGGTTTTCATTTGAATGTGGATTGATGGTTTTAGATGTGAGATAGGAAGGCACTCTTGAAAGAGCGGGTGGCCGGACCAGAGGGTCATTTGGATATCGAATCGCGTTGCATCCGCTTGGAATTCTGGTTTGTGCACTCCAAACATGATTTCTAAGAATGATCTGTTTTGCATCCCCTGTCTATATACAAGGCGGTCGACTTTGTGTCTTATTCGACTCGCAGACACCCCCGTTGAGAGGATTCCCCCCTCGAAGTTACGGCAGCGGCCCGCGCCGCAAGTCACCGTCCTTGATTCTAACAAGGAGCGGCGGACTCCGATCCGCCGAGACCATCAGGGTCAATGCGAAGCCAATGAAAACGCGCGTTCGCTCGAAGCATCGGCCCGTCCTTGATTCTTCGTCATGGGCATTCGGCGGATCGGAGTCCGCCGCTCCTTGGGTCACCCAATAATCAATAATCAATCTCCAATCCTCAGTCCTTTATCCTATCGAAAACGAGCACTTCAAAGGGTTGTAGTTCCAGAGTGACGGGCTTGCCTGCTTCCAGCTTGAGTGACTGCACGCGCTGGTCCTGATAGGGGGATTTCATGGCATAGCTCCGGGCCGCACCGGCGGGCAGTTCAAACACCCCTTGCGCGTCGAGCGTAATGGCTTTCGCTTGGTCATCTGGATTGCGCACCATCAGGGTGGCCTCGCGCGGACTCCACGCGGCGTAGCCATAGGGTTCGAGTTTCAACGGATCCCCGCCCACCCAATGAGAATCTAACAGAACTGAGGCGTGGGCATGGGCCCATTTGGCGGCTTCAGCCACGCGGTCCCATGCGTCCGCGTTCATCATGGATGGGGTGAGATACAACTCCTGCAAGGACGCACCGTTGGCGAAATACGAGCGCGCCTCGTTTTTGAGATTGGGGCCGCTTTTACCGACCTTTTCGCCCTGAAAACAACGGCCGTGAACGATGCCGTGGTGCATCGCCGAATTGAGCGGATAGAGCGGCGAGGCCAAGGCAAAATAGCTGCGGCAATTGCCGTCTCGGAAGGTGAGCCATTTTTCGCGATCGTCGCCCTTGCCGGCCCATCCGATATCGGCGCTGCCGTTGCGCCAAGTGGCATCGACATGGTTGAGCCAGAAAGGCGACGGCCAGGTGCCGACCGTGACGTTGAGGAACAATTCCGAGTTCTCCTTGCGCAGATTGCGCGCAACGTCTAACAGCGCCATGAAATGCGGACTCACGCCCTCTCCAGCCCTGTCCCATTTGAAGCCGTTCACCCCGGCCTCGCGCATCAGTTGCAGGCAGCGGTTCTGATACCATTTCTTGTATCCCGGATGCGACAGGTCGAGTTCGGCGTCAGGCGGAATCAGGCCATCTTTGCGCGCCCATGCGGTGCGTTCCTTCGCACCGCCGTAGCCACCGAGCGGCGAGATCCAAACCGACAGGTGCGCGTCTAACTGTTTCATCTGGTCATTCAAGCCGGCGAAGCCATGGGGAAATTTGGCGGTGTTTTCGACCCACAGGCCCTTGCCTGGATTGTCCCAGCCGTCATCCACCAGATACGACAGCACCGGCACGCCGCGCTTCTTCACCAGTTCGTCGTTAAAGGATTTCACCACATCCATCATGCCAGCCTCGTCGACGCCGAAACCCAGATCATACCAACAATTGTAATGGAGGAAAGGCTTGCTAGGCCGCGCGCGTTCACGCTCGACATAATACAAGAACGAACGGCGGAGCTGGCCTGCGGGCGCGACCCCGGTCACCGCGCCGAATTGATAGGGCGATCCCGGAGCAAGCGTGAGTTGGCAGGCGAAGCCGATGCGTGCGCCATCGCCGGTGAGTGATGCCTGCGCGCCGGGGATCTCCACACCCAGAAACATCCCTTCGCCTCCCACCGGACATCCGGGAACCGTGCCGATGGTTTTCGCATCCGATAAACGCGCGTCGATGCATTCGACGCCATACAAGGGCACCGTCTTCGCGGCGGTCAGTGTGAGCACTTGACGGAAATAATTCGAGCCGTCGCGCAATTCGGCGCGCCAGCGGGCATGCACGCCGTTGGCGGCAACCATCTCCGCATCGATCGCCACGCCGCCGATCCGCTCGGCAATGGCCACGCCCTTGAGCTTCGGTTCGAAACGAGTCACCCGCGGCGGGGCTGCCAACCGAAAGCCGGATGCCGGCAGGTCAAAGTCCGGATGATCGACGAGCACCGCCGAGTGCGTGCGTTCACCCGATGCAGTGGACAAATTGAAGGTCGGGTTCTTCTCGCGCAAACCTAACAGAAGATACCGAGTGCCGTCCTCCCATACAAGCGCCAGAGCCGGTGCCCATGAGAGGCCCTGATCGGTCCCTTTGTCGATGCGACAGGATATCAACTTGCGGCCCTGCGGAAAGGGATACTCGGTGGTGGCCGCCTGGTGGGCACCGGTTTTGAACGCGAAACGGCCCTCTGGAACCGTGGCGGGTTGAGGCGTCAATTCCGAGATCACCCCCTCCCCGGTCGCGCCGGGATCCGAGTGGTCCTTCGCCTGCGCCTTCAGGTTCATCTTGCCAATGCGCACCAGCTTCGGCTCACCGGGAAATTCCGCTCGCGGGTAACTCGCCAACTCGGTCCAGATCGCACCATCGCGCGATGCCAACGCCACAATCCTGTCGACATCCAGACGGATCGCGACGCAGGTCCCAGGCACCGGCTTGCCCGCCGGACGGGACGCCAACCGAAACAATTCAGCGCCCTCCTGCGCTGTCTTGCCACCCGTTAGTTTGTTAGATATCAGCGCCGGGTGCAGCGATGTCGCGTCGAAACTCCAACTTGCGGCCAGCACGGCGTTGCCGAGGGTGATCGTGTCGCCCGTCTGCGTGGCGACGGCCTTGCCGGGCGGTGGCCCCGGGAATTCCACCCCGACCGGGGCGGCAGCATCTGCGCCCATCAACGCGGCGGGCACAAAGCAGAGTGAAAGGGTAAGTGATTTCAATGAATGCATGTTAGGTGCTAGGTGAGTGATTCTTTTTGAATGATCCGGATGCTCATGCGGCCTAACAAGCTCTTACTGTAATGGATGCGCATCTGTCCAACGGCAAATAACCAGTTTCAACCCGTTGAAATTCTTGTCGGTAAATCACAAGCATGATTCTCGTCACGATGTTCTGCCTTGCGTGTGTCAGCCAGATTCGATACATCCCAATTTATGTCATATTCGACTCGAGGACACACCAATGTGGGAGCCTACGGCCAGCCGTTTTCCGGAGTGGGCGTGGAGTTTGATCCACTCGGCACGCCCCCGGATCGGACGGGCCTCACGGTGCATGAAAGCGGCTACCTGCCGGACAATTCGGACTGGAATTTCCCCAGCGTTTTCAGTCCGTTCTGGCGGCTCCTGCACAATCTACGGGCCGGTCATCGTGTGCAGTTCGGCGATCAGATCACCGAGTTGTCTCGCGACCGGATCCTCCTCATTCCTCCTCGTCAATACTTTCATTGCTTCGGCCAGAACCCGGTGCCGTCGTGCTGGTTGGTATTCAGCTTCACCCGGCGGCTCGACGAGAGTCAGCACCCGCTCGTCGTGCTACGCCCCCGCCCCATCGAAAGGAGCCTGATCCGGTCCTTGTGCGACTTGATCGAGGCGAACGAAACGTGGACTCCCACCGCGCCGATTCTCCATCACAGCCTGGCGCTGTTGCACTTGGTGCTTTGTCGTCCTGAGTTGCAGTGGATGGTGCCGACCACGCCGGTGATGGAGCGCACCCGACTCCACATTGAAAAACATTTTGCCACCTCGCCGACCAATTCGGAACTGGCGGCCGCCGCCGGAATGAGCGTGACGGGCTTCTCCCGCGCGTTTCTTCGCGAATTCGGCACCACACCGGCTCACTATGTCACCGGCGTGCGGGTGCGGGAAGCGGCGCGCCTGCTGATGCAAACCGATGCCACCATCGAGACCATCGCAGAGCAAACAGGCTTCCCTAACCGTTCCTATTTCAGCCGCGTGTTCAGCAAGGTCACTTGCGAATCGCCGGCCAGCTTCCGCAAAAAACACCGGCAGCACAGAGAAGGCCAATAACCCAAGAAGCGGCGGACTCC
>CAIYYV010000218.1 GCA_903930425.1 Akkermansiaceae bacterium
ACGGGGAACCTGTGGGAAGACGCGTTCAAAAGCGTGATCGTGGAGGATGGTTTTGCGGCGAAAATGATTGCGGCCTATATCGATTTGAATCCGGTGCGGGCAGGGATCGTGAAAGATCCGGCGGATTACCGGTGGAGCAGTTATGGGGAGGCGATCGGCGGCGGGGCGAAAGGAAACGGGAAAAAGGCGCGGGCCGGGTTGGTGCGGGCGCTTCGGGCGCACAAGGGCTGCGCTGCGGATGCCTCGCTGTGGGCGCACGATGTTTCGCGAGAATACCGGAAGCTGTTGTGGGCGGGGGCGGCACAGAAGTTAGAAAAGTTAGAGGCGCGCATTGGCAGGGCCGGCCGTGAGGAAAAGCGGCGTCTACGCAAAGGGATGAGTGCGGAGGAAGCGCAGGAGGAAAAAGCGCGGGAAGAACGGGAGGGTGAGCTTTCGGTGGGGAAGATGCTGCGGTGCCGGGTTCGGTATTTCACGGATGGCGCGGTGATCGGCAGTCGGAATTTCGTGAACGAGGCGTTTGTGGCTGCGCGGGAACGATTTGGCTCGCAACGGAAGGACGGTGCTCGGAAGTTGCGTGGCAGTGGGGCGGCCGCGGCGGGGACGTTGTGGAGTGCGAGGGAATTGAGAAAACGCATCGGATAGAACCCAGCCTCGTTGCCAAAACAAGTGCGATCTATCCGTTTCTAGAAGGTCCGCAGCTGACCAGCGCGCGCAGACGCTCGAGCAGCGGGGGATGCGAGTAATCCAGCCACACGCGCAAAGCGGCCGGCATCGGGTGCGCAAGGTGGTCGGATGTCATTTTTTTCAAGGCGGACGCGAGTGGGGTGGCATCATCGGTGGCATCGGCTGCATAGGCGTCTGCCTCGAATTCGTGGCGGCGGGACCAGGCGTTGAGCAGCACGCCAATCGCTTTGCTCACCGGTTCGAGCAGGATGCTGAAGAGCACCAATCCGACGTGGGGGGAGATTTGCGACACGCCGAACGCGTCAAAGAGCAGTCGGGCGAAGCTGCCGTGGGGATCTGTCGCGAGTCCTAACAGGAAGAAGATGACGGCACTTTGGAAGACGCCTGCGGCAAGGCGTTGTTTGATGTGAGAGCGACGGAAATGGCCGATCTCATGGGCGAGCACGCCGAGCAGTTCGGCGATAGTGCTTTTATCAATCAGCGTGTCAAAGAGGGCAATTTTCTTTTGTTTGCCGAAACCGGTGAAGAACGCATTCGCCTTGGTGGAGCGTTTCGAGCCGTCCATAACGAACACGCCGGAGAGCGGAAACTCGCAGCGGAGGGCAAGGGCTTCGATCGCTTGTTTCAATTCACCCTCGGGCATGGGGGTAAACTTGTTGAAGAGCGGCATGATGAGCGCGGGCGCGAGCCACGTGAGTAACAACTGAAAGGCCGTGACTACGATCCAAGCCCAGAGCCAGGCATGGTCGACATTGCCGAAGATCCAGAGCACGGCCGCAACGACCGGCAGGCCGATTCCCGCTGCTAACAGAAGCCCCTTCACGCGGTCCATGATGAACGTGGCGGGCGTAGCGCGGTTGAAGCCAAAGCGTTTTTCAATGACAAAGGTGTCATAGATGGAGAACGGCAGGGTGAGGAGCGACTGAGCGAGAAACATGGCTGATAGAAAAACCAGGCCGGCCGTCACGTTGGCGGTGGAGACGGTGCGCGCGCAGACGTCGAGCCAGCCGAACCCGCCGACGCTCCAAAAGATCAAGAGCACACTGAGTGAACAGGAGGCTTGCAGCACATCGAAGCGCGAGTTGATGCGCAGGTAGGCGCGCGCTTGGTCGAGTTTTGGGGCATCCATCACATCGCAGAGTTCCTCCGGCACGGTTTCCGGGAAGGCTTTCAAGTTGAGAAGTGTGGCCGCGAATTCCAGATTCCAAAGGGCGAACAGCGCCAGCACCAGAAGCACCGTCAAAAAGTTCCAATCGCTCATCGCGGACATCATGCACAGCGACCGGCCCGCGGCAAGTGTGACGCTTTCGACTGGCCGTGCTGTCTTCAATGTCTTGCTTGCTCCAGAGTGTGGTGTCGAAGAGTTCGAGCAGGTTGTGGTCGATGCAAACGGCGAAACCAAGGTAGCGCAGGGTTGTTTTGGTGTTCGTTAGAACACAGGGTGCAAAGGTCCGTTGTCGCCAATGCGTGGTTGCCGCGAGGGTGCTGTCGTGTGCACAGGGCTTGCATGCCTGCACGGGCTGGCTACCATCAGTGGGACATTTGCATTTGCGTGAAAAGTTATTTCCTCCGCCGGTTGCTGTTGCTCCCCCCGACCTTGGTGGGGATCACGCTGGTCGTTTTCATCATCACGCGCTTCGTGCCGGGCGGTCCGATGGAGCGCATGCTGCAGGAAGCGTCGCGCGGAGCCGACCAAGGCGGCAAACGCAGCTCAACAAGCCAGGGACAGGGTGGTCTCAGCGAAGAACAACTCGAGGAACTCGAGGAGCAATTCGGCCTCAATCAAAATGTGTGGGTCGCCTACGGCCAATGGCTGGGCATCGCGCCGCGTGAGGTGAACCTCTCAAAAAGTGAATTCAGCGAACGCGGCGACGAAAAAATGGGGGGGGATTTTGATGCGGCGAGCACCACGGAGTTGGTGTTGCGAGGTGATGGACGCAGCCTGCGCGTGAAACGCGAGGGCGACTCGGGTCTCTGGGCCGTCTTCGCCGAGACGGGTCAACCCGCAGCATCTGGCGACTGGAAGGTGCGCTTTGAATCGACGGTCGCCCGCCAGGAACGTTTCGCCAAACGCAATGCGGACAAGGGTGTCGCCCCCGACTATGCGCCTCGCGCCGTCGCCTATCAGACCCGCCTGTCCGGCTTGCTCCAAGGCGATCTCGGCCGATCGACGGTTTACAACGACCCCGTCAGTGAAATGATTTTAGCACGGATGCCGATCGCCCTTTATTTTGGAATTCTGACTGCAATCATCACCTATGCGGTGTGCCTGCCGCTGGGAGTGGTTAAAGCGCTCAAGCACCGGACCTTCATAGATTCCGCGTCATCCGTCCTGATTTTCATCGGTTATTCGATCCCCGGTTTCGCTCTTGGCGCAATTTTGTTAGTGCATTTCGGTGCACGGATGAACCTGTTTCCATTGTTTGGTCTCACGCGTCCGGATTTCGACCAACTCGACGTCTTTGCAAAAATCAAGGATCTGGCACAGCACACGGTGCTTCCGCTGGTATGTTATATTGTCGGTTCGTTCGCGATGCTCACGATGATGACCAAGAACAATCTGATGGACAATCTTGCAGCGGACTATGTGCGCACGGCAGTGGCCAAGGGAGCCGGTTTTCGCCAGGCGGTTTTCGGTCATGCCTTTCGCAACTCGATGATTCCGATTGCCACGAGTCTCGGGGATCTGGTCACGCTGTTCATTGGCGGGTCCATGCTGATCGAGACGGTGTTTGACATTCAGGGGTTCGGGTTGCTGCAGTATCAATCGGTCATTGCGCGCGACATCCCTGTCATCATGGGTACACTGGCCATCGCGGCGCTTCTCATGCTGGTCGGCCATATCATCTCGGACCTCATTGTTGCCATGGTTGACCCACGGATCAAATTTGAATAGCCATGCGCGCCATCGGGATATCAGGAATTTTGTTAGGATTGCTTGCGGCTGCGGGCGAGGTGTTTCATATTTCGTTTCCGACTGCGCGCTGGTTTTTTGAGACGAGTCGGAAGATTCCATGGCTTCATTTCAATCGTGGGGTCGATGAGGTTTTTCCCTGGTTTGGCTGGCTTGGTGCTGTGGTTTTGGTTTTTTCAGGGGTTATTGCGGTGATTCGGTCGTTGACGCGCGGGTCACGCAATCCTTTGACGGTTCGGCGCATGCAGCGATTTCGTGAAATCAAGCGCGGTTATTATTCATTGGTGATTTTAATCATTCTTGGAGGTTTAGCGGGCTTGGATCAGGTGGTGGTTGGTAAGCGCGCGCTTGCGGTGAAATACCAAGATCGGTGGTATTTCCCGGCGTTTCGTCCCGGTGAAATGAAAAACAAGGATTTTGGGATCACGGGGGAGGCGGCAGAGGCGGCGGTCAATTACCGGAAACTGAAGACCTCCCTCATCGGCACGAGTAAGGGGTGGGTGATTTTGCCGGTGATTCCGTATGATCCGACAGGAGACACGCTGCCGCCGCGATCACGCGCGCTGGTTCAGATTCAGGACATCTACTATGAATCTGGTAGTCAAAAGCCTTACTGGGGACTAGCAGCCAGTTATCATGACTTGGAGGAAGCTCGTTTGCATCTCCGGTATTCGATGAGAAACGGTCGGGTATCCGGCCCGGTGGACGGATGGAACGACGAGGGAGTGCTGGTTTACAACGCCGAGTATCTCGATGGGAAGCGGCTCGCTGATCGGTTTTTTGGCGAGGGGGTCCGGGAGGATTTTCTCAAGCGCCCGGCGGGTGATCTTCGGGCAGTGAAGTATCATCCCGCCCCGCCGATTCCTGAGACAGGGAATTGGCTAGGCACCACGTCACAGGGATACGATGTGGTTGCTTATCTTTATGGAGGATTGCAGGTAAATTTCAAGGCGGCCCTGATTTATCTGCCGATTGTTTATCTGATAGGAATATCCGTTGGCATGATGATGGGATACTTTGGTGGGTGGTTTGATCTTGCCGTGCAGCGTCTGATTGAAGTCTGTTCAAACATGCCATTTCTGTTTGTGGTGATCATTTTTTCGAGCATGGTGCCCGATGCCTTCAAGGGGCTTCCGGTCGTGCTCACGATATTGGCGGCATTTGGGTGGATGGGCATGACGTTTTTGATGCGCACGGCTGCGTATCGGGACAAGGAGCGGGACTACATTGCAGCGGCCCGGGTGCTCGGAGCGGGCACCCCGCGCATTCTTTTCCGCCACTTGCTGCCCAACACGATCGCGATCATTGTCACCCTGGTGCCCTTCACGGTTTCCGGTCTGGTTTTTTCGCTCACCTCGCTCGACTACCTTGGCTTCGGTCTGCCGCCCGAATATGCCACCTGGGGGCGTCTGCTCAATGACGGGCTTTCCAATCTATCAGCCCCTTGGTTGGTCACCACGACCTTTGTGATGCTTGTGAGTCTGCTGGTTCTCATCACCTTTGTGGGAGAGGCCGTTCGTGAAGCGTTTGATCCCAAAAAATTCACCTATTACCGCTGATGCGACGTCTGCTGATCCGCGCGCCCCTGATTCCACTTGCAGTCCTTGCGCTGCTCGTGACGGCTTGCCGTCATGAGCCGCCGCAAGCGGCGCGCACGTTCGATTTTGATGCGTTTGTCCCGGCTTACAACCAGCACATCATCCGTTGGATCAAGACCCGGCAGGCCGAGACTCAGAAGCAACTGACCGAGCTCGAGCGTGAGTTGGAAAACGTTGGGGGAGCTGCGAGGGAAGCGTTGGAAATTCATGTGGCGGCGTTGCGTCTCGACCAGGAGAAATGGAAGTTTCGCCTTTCTCTTGGGGATTATTTAAAAACCGGTGGTCCTGCAGACATTCCGTCCAAACTCCGCTGGGAGAGCGGTCTGGACCAACCGGAAATTGGTGATCCCTCGGCCCTGAAGGGCGGGGTTTTCCGCAGGTATATCCCGACATTTCCTCCAACGCTCCGTCCGTTCGGCGATAATTCTAATAACTCATTCCGTGGGGATCTATATGACAATATTGACATGCCACTGGTGAACCTTCACCCGGCGACGATGGAGATGATTCCCGGATCGGCGAAGGAGTGGGCGGTGTCTGCGGACGGCCGGACGATCTATTTCCGGCTTGATCCGGACGCGTGTTATTCGGACGGAGTTCCGATCCGCGCCCGCGATTTTTTGATGAGTATTTATTTACGGGTGTCGGACCACATCGTCAACCCGTATGCCAAGCAGTATTTCAGGGACAACATTGCGCAGGTGATGGTATATGATGATCATACACTGTCCCTTTCGCTGCCGGAGGCCAAAATTTATGCTCCCGCCATCGCGGGCGCGCTCACGCCATCGCCTTCGCACTTTTATCATGAATACGGTTCGGATTACAACGAGCGCTATCAGTGGAGGTTTCCGCCGACGACTGGGGCATACGAGGTGTTGCCGGATGACGTCATCAAGGGGGTTTCCATCACGCAAACTCGCGTCAAGGGTTGGTGGGCGCGTGACCGCAAATACTACCGTTATCGTTTCAACCCTGACAAGATCGTCCACACCGTGGTGCGTGATGAATCCAAGGCTTTCGAGTTGTTCCGCGCGGGCGAACTGGACACGTTTTACCTGACCCGACCGGAGCTGTGGTATGAAAAATGCGAGATTGATCCGGTATACAAGGGCTACATCGAGCGTGTGACATTTTATAACCGTTATCCAAAAATCCCACGGGGTTTATATATCAATGTGAGCAAGCCACCGCTCAACGACCGGAACGTGCGCATTGGCATTCAGTATGCCATGAACTGGCAGAAGGTGATTGATGTGATGTTTCGTGGGGATTACCAGCGGTTGAATGCGTTCAACGAGGGATATGTCAACTTCAGTGATCCATCGATCAAGGCGCGGCCGTATTCCATCCAACTCGCGCGGCAGGCGTTCCATGCGGCCGGCTACACGGTTGAGGGCTCGGATGGCATTCTCACCCAGAGCGACGGTACTCGACTCTCCGTGTCGGTGACTTATCCGGCGATGCCTATCAGCGACCGGATGTTTGGCATTTTGCGCGAGGAGGCGAAAGCCTGCGGCTTCGATCTTCGTTTGGACGGGCTTGAATTTACTGTTGCCTATAAAAAGGAAATGCAAAAGCAGCACGAGATGGCATTGGGCAGTTGGATGACCAATCCGCCTGTTCCGGATTTTCATCAATTTCTGCATTCCTCGAATGCCATCGACGACAAGGGCAACCTCAAGCTTCAAACGAACAACACTTTTGCCTGGGCCCGTGCCGACACCGATCTGCTTTGCGAAAAATCGCGTGTTGGGCGCACGGCTGAGGACATCAAAGAGACGACGTGGAAACTTCAGCGCATCATGCATGACGAAGCGATTTTTGTTCCCGCATACACGGTTGATTTCATGCGGATCGGCTCGTGGCGGTGGGTTCGCTGGCCGGATTGTGAGACGACGCATTACAGTCCGCCCGTGGTGTATGATCCGCATGATGTATTTGTTTACTGGGTGGACGCAACGTTTCAGGCGGAGACCCAGGCTGCGCGAAGAGCGCACCGGAATTTTGGAGAATCCACGCGAACTGTAGACGTTTACCGATTCAAAGGTGAGTCTCCTTTCGCAGCAGAGTCCGGTGTTGCCCCTTCAAAAGACGAGCCCCACACCCCATGACTGGCACCTCCTCATATATCCTTGAAGTGGACAAGCTCATCACGTCGTTTGAGACCGACCGGGGGATGTTGCGTGCCGTCGATCAAGTTTCCTTTGTGGTGCCAGAAGGCAAGACCGTCGGCATCGTTGGCGAGTCCGGATGTGGCAAGAGTGTCACGGCGATGTCGATTGTGCGATTGCTTCCGCAGCCTGCCGGGAAGATCCTCGGCGGGCGGATTCTTTTCAAGGGGCTGGATCTTATTCATGCCAGTGATGCTGAGATTCGCCGTGTGAGGGGTGGCGAGATAGGCGTGATTTTTCAGGAGCCTATGTCCGCGCTCAACCCGATCCACCGCATTGGCCGGCAGGTTGCCGAGGTGTTTCGCCTCCATCAGAAAATTTCCAAAAAAGACGCCTGGGACGCGGCCACTGAAATGCTTCAACTCGTGCGCATCCCGGCTCCTGAAAAACGCATGCTGGATTATCCGCACCATCTATCAGGCGGGATGCGCCAGCGCATTGTCATCGCGCTTGCCCTCGCGTGTCGGCCCGCCTTGGTTATTGCGGATGAGCCGACCACTGCGCTCGACGTCACCGTGCAAGCCCAGATTCTCGATCTCATCGCCAGGCTTCAGTCGGAGATGCAGATGTCGATGATTCTCATCACGCACGATTTGGGGGTGATTGCCGAAACCTGTGACGAGGTCGTCGTGATGTATGCCGGACGTGTTGTTGAACGGGCGTCGGTCGATGAATTATTCGCGCACCCGCTGCATGCTTATACCCGCGGCCTGCTGCACTCGATCCCGACGCTTGGCACCCGGTCGAAATCCCTGCTCAACACGATTCCAGGAAGAGTCGCGTCGTTAGCGGACCACTCGCACGGGTGCCGCTTCTGCCAGCGCCTTGGTCGCGTGCCAGCCAGCACCCTCGGACGCCCTCTCTATGCCGAAGTCTCACCTGCCCACTGGGTGGAAACCTGTCCGGATTGTTATCAGCCATGACTCATCCGCCGATTCTAACAGTTTCTGAATTACGCGTCCATTTCCCGGTGCGAGGCGGCGTCATGCATCGTCAGACAAATTCCGCAAAGGCGGTGGATGGCGTATCGTTAGAAATAGGCACCAGTGAGACGCTCGGGCTGGTTGGCGAGTCGGGTTGCGGGAAATCCACTCTTGGCAAGGCGATCGTGCGTCTGCTGAAGCCGACTTCTGGCCGCATTCAGTTCGGGGCCGTTGACATCACGCGGTCGAGTCAGCGGGCGATTCGTCCGCTGCGTCGGGATTTCCAGATGATTTTCCAGGATCCGGCGGAATCGTTGGATCCGCGGATGAATGTGCGTTCGATTCTGGAGGAGCCCTTCATCATCCATGGTCTCGGTTCGCGGGCCGAGCGTATCCAATGGGTCAACGATCTGCTAGACCGCGTCGGTCTGCCCTCATCTGCCGCCGAGCGTTATTCGTTTGAGTTCAGTGGTGGCGAGCGCCAGCGCATTGGGATTGCCCGCGCATTGGCGCTCAAGCCGAAACTTATTGTCTGCGACGAGCCGGTTTCGGCGCTCGATGTTTCGGTCCAATCGCAGATTCTCAACCTGCTCGTGGAACTCCAACAGGATTTTGGTTTGTCGTATTTGTTCATTGCCCACGACCTATCGGTGGTCAAGCACGTCAGTGACCGTGTGGCCGTCATGTATCTCGGAAAGATGGTTGAGGTTGCGAGCGCGGAGATGATCTATCAGGATCCTCGTCACGCCTACACCAAGGCCCTGCTCTCGGCGATTCCCACGCCCGACCCCAGAGCCAAGCGCCCGAAGATATTGTTAGAAGGTGATGTGCCATCGCCGATTGACCCGCCATTGGGCAGTGCGTTTGGTCATCGGATGCGGCATTCGCGTTATGAGGAAACCGTGGGGATGGATCTTGGGTTGCGGGAGATTGTACCGGGTCATTGGGTGGCGGCCGACCCGTGTTGTTTGAGCGATGAGGATTGGGAGTGTCTGCGGTCTTGACCATCGGGCGGTTTCGCTGCAATTTCCCGCCGCTTATGAAGTCTTTGTCATTCCGTTTCGTCCATTGGCTGGGCCTATTCGCAGGTCTGCTAGTCATGAATGCGTGTGGTCCATCGGGTCCAGAGAAATCGGGATACATGGCGGGCATGGGCGGGCCGATCCAGCAGCAAGCGACGAATGGGCCGAGTCATCCACCGCCTGCGATTCCGGATGACATTTCCTACTGGGATGGCGAGGCGGCGACGGGCAGTCCCTTGATCAAGATCAACCGCGGGCAGCAAAAGGCCTTTTTTTACAAGGGAGGGATTTTGGTGGGGGTGTCCAAAATTTCGAGTGGCAATGAGGATCACGCGACGCCACCGGGCCAATACAAGATTGTGGAAAAAGACAAGGACCACAAATCCACGGTGTATGGTTGCTTCAAGGATTTGGCGAGCGGCCAAATGCTCAATGACAACGTGGACATCCGGGTGGACAAGGTGCCACCGGGCGCGATTTATTATCCGGCACCCATGCCGAATTTCATGCGCATCACTGGCGGGGTGGGCATGCACACCGGCTACTTGCCTGGCTACGCGGCCTCCCACGGGTGCATCCGCATGCCCCACCAGATGTCCGAAAAATTCTTTGAAAACGTGAAGGTCGGGACGCCGGTCATCATCGAGTGAGGGTTCAGGGCTTGGCGGGACGCGACTCGGCCTGCAGCCATTGGCTGTAGTTAGCCGCCACCTCAGACGGTTCAATGGCCACGATTTCCGGCACGTCGTAGGGATGGAGATCGGCCAGCGCCCGCTCAAACGCAGGCCATGCGGCGGCCGTGGTTTTAAAAATGGCGAGGACTTCGGAGGCCGTTTCGACCTGTCCTTGCCAGCGATAGATCGACTCGACGGCCGGGATGAGATTGACGCATGCCGCGAGTTGCTTTCCCACGAGCACTGTGCCAATCTGTCGCGCCCGCTCCGCATCTGGGAACGTGCAAAAGACGATTCTGATTTCGCTCACCTCTTTTTGCTAACTGATTCCCGATCCCCTGTCACGCGTCCTGTGAAATCCGGCTTCCTCGAAAAACTTGTTGCTCGTCTGGACCGCGTCGAACACGGCGAGGTCCAGCAAATCGTGACTCGCCTGATCCGCGAAAAAGGTTTTCTCGAAAAAGTTTTTGAAGCGCTGCAGGAGGGGGTCATTTTGCTGGACCCGCAAGGCGTCATTGGTTTTGTGAACCATGCGGCGAGTCGGTTTTTCGGACTGAACCCGGAGCGTGCGGCCGGCGAGTCTCTTTCCTCGCAAGTGCGCGGTCTCGACTGGGAAACCTTGGGCAAGCCAGGCCGCACGATCAGCCGCGACCTCGAGGTATTCTATCCGGAAAACCGTTTTTTGAATTTTTACCTCGCGCCGATCGATGATGAGGAATCCCCGGGCGAGGTGCTCGGCTATGTGATGCTGGTGCGCGATCTCACCCGAACCCGTGCGGAGGCCGCCATCACACTCGAGTCGGAACGCGTCAACGCCCTCACGCTGCTCGCCGCCGGCGTCGCCCATGAAATCGGCAACCCGCTCAATTCGCTCGACATCCACCTCCAATTGCTCGGCCGGAAATTGCGCAAACTCCCGTCTGGAGAGCGCAAGCCGCTTGAGGACCACCTCTCCACCGCCCGCAGCGAAATCCAGCGCCTTGACACCATCCTGAAGCAATTCCTGCACGCCGTGCGGCCCACCGTGCCGCGCCGCGAGCGGCAGGATCTCCACGCGCTGCTCCATGAAACGCTGCGGTTGTTAGAACCCGAGCTCGAATCCCGGAAAATTTCGGTCGCGCTCGATTTGGCCGAGTCGCTGCCACCCGCAACCCTCGATGCCGGACAATTCCAACAGGTTTTCTATAATCTCATCCGCAACGCCTATCAGGCGCTGCACGGGGAAAACGGGCAGATCACCCTGCGCACCCGCTTCAACGATTACGAATATATCATTTCGATCGAGGATAACGGCACTGGCATCAGCCCCGAGCACATGGGCGCCATCTTCGAGCCCTACCTCACCACCAAATCCTCCGGCTCCGGCCTCGGATTGCTCATCGTCCGCCGCATCGTTCGCGAACACGGCGGCGAAATCGCCATCGAAAGCGAGGAATCCCAGGGCACCCGCGTGATCATCCACCTGCCACGCGCCGAACGCGCCGTGAGGCTGTTAGGCTCGCCCGAACCCATCATCGATCTCGATGCTTCCGTTTAGCATTTTGCATATCTCACCCCTGAACTTTCACATCTCCTGAACATGCTCCCGACTTTGCTGATTGTTGATGACGAGCGCTCGACGCGTGACGGTTTGCGCAGTGCGCTGGAAGAGGCGTTTGATGTGTATACCGCCTCTGGATCCCGTGAGGCACTCACGATTTTAAAGAACGAACCCATCCAAGTCCTGCTCACCGACCTGCGTCTCGGCGGAGATTCCGGAATGGATTTGCTCGATGCGGCGCTCGCCCTGCCGACTCCGCCGGTCGCCATCATGATGACCGCCTACGGGTCGGTCGACACGGCGGTTGAGGCCATGCGCCGGGGTGCCTGGCACTTTGTCACCAAGCCGCTCAATCTGGACGAGGTGGAAATGCTGCTCAAGCACGCGCTCCGCGCCCGCACTCTCGAAGCCGAAAACCAACAACTTACGGAACAGGTTAAAACATCCCACAAGATCGACCGCTTGATCGGCCAATCGCCGGAAATTCAAAAGGTGGTCGAACGCATTCGACAAGTTGCGCCCACCCGCGCCACGATTCTGATTGAAGGAGAAACCGGCACCGGCAAGGAAGTGGTGGCCAGTCTGCTGCATCATCTATCAGGCAGGCCTGCGGCCAAGTTGGTGACGGTTCACTGTGCGGCGCTTTCGGCGCAGCTTCTCGAAAGTGAATTATTTGGCCATGAAAAAGGAGCCTTTACCGGGGCGTCGCAACGCCGGATCGGTCGATTTGAGCAGGCGGACGGAGGAACCCTCTTTCTCGATGAAATCGGCGACATTGACGCCAGTACTCAAATCAAACTCTTGCGTGTCTTGTCGGAACGCAGCATTGAACGCGTGGGGTCTAACACCACCCTCAAGGTGGATGTCCGCGTCATCGCCGCGACGCACAAAAACCTCCGCGAATTGGTGGATCGGGGGGATTTCCGGGAAGACCTTTACTTCCGGCTCAACGTTGTCAAAGTCGAAATGCCGGCACTCCGCGCACGACGCGAGGACATTGTCCTGCTGGCCAATGCCTTTCTTCGGGAATTTGCGCACGACAACCAACGTCCGGTCAAGCCCCTCACCGATGAGGCCCTCCAGCTGTTGCTCGCCTACGACTGGCCGGGCAATGTTCGCGAACTCCGCACCGCCATCGAACACGGCGTCGTCATGAGCAATGATCCGGCCATCGACGTCCGGCATCTTCCGCAATTCCTGCTAGCTCCGGCGTCCCGAGCGCCGGTTTCCGCACCCGTTTCAAAAAACTCCCTTGCGACAGCGGTCGATTTCAACTTGCATGCGCTCGAGACGCAAGCCATCCGCGCCGCGCTCTCCAACGCCATGGGGAACCGCACCCAAGCCGCTCAACTCCTTGGCATCAGCCGCAGAACCCTCCAGCGAAAACTCCAGGAACTCGGCCTCTAAATTCTTCCTTCTCTCTTGCTTATGAATGCTTCCCTCACTCAATTCGACACTGGCATCCTCGTCCGTCGCTGTTTGTTTTTCCTTGTGCTCATCCTGCTCACACTGGGGAACCTCTTCACTCTGTTCCGTGGGCTCAATGCCCCTCAGGCGATGGATCAGGCACAAATCGCCCGCGAAATTGCCCGCGGCAATGGCTTCACCACCAAAATGATCCGCCCGATCGCCTACGATCAGGCGGAAAAAACGGCCAAACACTCAGTCGCCTTCGTTGGCTTTCAAGACACCTATCATTCGCCACTCAATCCGCTGCTCAATGCCGCAGTCCTCAAACTCATTGGTGCCGCCAATGCGGACGCCTGGCAAATGAATTCGAACGAGATGGTGTATCCTCTTGACCGGATCATCGCCACGGTGTGCACGCTGTTTTTCCTGATGGCCATTGGCGTGAATTACCTTCTGATCTCTAGGATTTTTGACGCAAAAATTGCCGGGATTTGTGCCATCCTCATGTTATTTTGCGAAACTTTCTGGAATTATTCGCTCAGTGGATTGCCACAAATGCTGATGCTGCTGCTTTTTTCCTGCGGCATCTATTTTGTTTACCGTGCAGTGGAGGCCGCCACGGAAGGGCGCATCGCCATGTCACCGGCGCTCATCGCCGGCGTCTTCTTCACCCTGCTTGCGCTCACTCACTGGATGGCGGTTTGGATCGCGCTGGGTTACATCCTCTTCGCCGCCATCAGCTTTCGCCCGCGTGGCGTGGTGGGTCTCATGGTGCTCGCACTGCTGGTGCTTGCCGCCATCGGTCCGATGCTGCGCAATCAGGCCATCACGGATTCGCCGTTCGGCACCGCGTTCCTCACTCTTTACAACGGTCTTGGAAACAGTTCGGCGGACTCGATCATGCGCAACGCCGATCTCACGACCGAGCCGCTCGTGATCGAAACGAACATGATCTCCAAGACCCTGCGCTCCACCTTGCTTCAGGCCACAAACATCATCCCCTTCCTTGGCGGAATCCTCGTGGCTCCCTTGTTTTTCCTTTCTCTGCTCCACCCGTTCAAACGCAAAGCCATCGCCACTTTTCGCTGGGCGATCCTCCTCATGTGGATCACCACTGCTTTCGGCCTCGCCTTGTTCGGCATCACCATCGAACCCCTCGACCCAAACCAACTCCACCTGCTCTTCGCGCCCATCATGACTGCCTACGGGCTCGCTTTCATCTCGATCCTCTGGAGCCGTCTCGACATCGTTTCTAACACCCCTTCACTGCATAATATCCACCACGTCGTTGTCGTCATCCTCTGCGCCCTTCCGCTCATTCTCTCTCTGCCACAAAAAGTGCGCATCGGCATGCAACTCCGGGACCGCGGCGGCGTTCCCAATTGGCCCCCCTACTATGCCCCCGCCCTCAACGGCACCGCTGCTGGTCTCAAAGGTTGGGTCACCGAAAAACAAATCGTCTTTTCCGACCAACCCTGGGCCGTCGCTTGGTATGCTGACCGCATCAGTGTGTGGCTTCCACCCACCCGCGATGGATTCTTGAAACTCGAAACCGTCGCCCGTGACCTCCAAACACCGGTCGTCGGCATCCTGATTTCCCCGTCCTCGCACGGGTCCGGCCCCATCGCAGAAGTCGCAGCCCGTTACAAGGATTTCACCTCGCTCGTGATGGACGGTCGGATCATGCTTGCCACCTATCCTCCCGGCTTCTCGGTTTACGACAAAAGCCAAAAAATCATGGAAATCACGAAGCGGTTCCCCTACCGCCAACCGCTGGTGGGCATGGATATGGTCTACTACAGCGAAAGCCCCATCCGCACCGCCAAAAATCAACTGGAACAATAATCCCATGGCACGCCGCAAAACTCCGATCGATCCGGATCTCGCCACTCCCACGTTTGAAGACGCCCTGGTCGGTCTTGAATCCATTGTCGAATCCATGGAGCATGAACAACTCCCGTTAGAGGAACTTGTGGATTCCTATGAAAAAGGATCGGCGCTCCTCGATCACTGCGAAACGCTCCTTCAATCGGCCCGTGAGCGCATCACGCTGATCACGCTCCGAAACAAAAATGCGGCCGACCTTGATCCCGAATCCAGCACTGAAGACAGTCCCGATCCTTCCCTCCCGTCCGGAACGCCGGAAGCCCCTGACGACGATGATGATGACATCCGCCTCTTCTGAACCTCCCGCGCTCGGTCCGCTGCTTCAGTCTATCCAGTCCCCCGATGATGTGAAATCCATCGGCGACGACGATTTGACAGCGCTTGCAGCGGAAATTCGCCATTCGCTCATCACCTCGCTGGCCATCACAGGCGGCCACCTCGGCCCCAACCTCGGAGTCGTCGAGTTGACCATCGCCCTCCACCGCGTTTTTTCCACGCCGCGCGACAAGTTGGTCTTTGACGTCGCCCACCAGGGATACGTCCACAAAATGCTCACCGGACGGGCCGATCAAATTCACACGATCCGCACTTTCAAAGGACTGAATGGCTTCCTCCTGCGCGCCGAGTCTGAACACGATGCCTATGGGGCAGGCCACGCGGGCACCGCGCTCTCCGCCGCGCTCGGCATGGCTGCCGCCCGCGACCTCGCCCACGATGATTACCACGTTGTCGCCGTTGCCGGTGATGCCGCATTCACCTGCGGCCCGACCCTCGAGGCCCTCAACAACATCGCCGACACCACCCGCAAGTTCATCGTCGTCCTCAATGACAATGAATGGTCCATCGATAAAAACGTCGGCGCGATCGCCCGCTATTTCAACGCCATCCAAACCCACGCCACCTTTGCTGCGGTCCGCGCCAAAGCCGCTGAATTCGTCGAAAAAATCGCCGGTAAAACCGTTAGGACGCTCGCGCACAAAGTCGAGGAAGGTGCGAAAAACCTGCTCTTCCCGAATGTCCTGTTTGAAAAATTTGGTTTGCGATATTTCGGGCCGATCGATGGTCACAATCTGCCGTTGTTAGTTCGGACATTCGAGCATCTCAAATCCCTACGCGAGCCGGTCGTGCTCCACATCATCACCGAAAAAGGCCGGGGCTACCAACCCGCCCTCGACGATCCTGGAAAATTCCACGGCCTCGGGACCTATCAGATCAACGACGGCACGACCGACCTCATCACGACCCCGACCTGTTCGGACGTCTTTGGCCGCACTCTCACGGACCTCGCGAAACAAGACCCGAAAATCATCGCCATCACCGCCGCCATGCCCGGCGGCACCAAGCTCGACATCTTTAAATCCGAAGTGCCGGATCGTTATTTTGATGTGGGCATAGCCGAGGAACACGCCGCGCTTTTCGCGTGCGGACTCGCCACGGCAGGGTTCCGCCCGTTCCTTGCGATTTACTCCACCTTCATGCAGCGGGCCTATGACATGATCATTCATGACATGGCCCTCCAAGGATTGCCGGTCCGACTTTGCATGGATCGCAGCGGGCTTTCCGGCGATGACGGACCGACTCACCACGGGCTCTTCGACATCGGCTTTCTGCGCCATATCCCCGGACTCATCCTCATGCAACCGAAGGACGAGGATGAATTCGTGGACATGCTCCACACCATGGCCGCCTATGACGCGGGTCCATCCGCCGTTCGATACCCGCGCGGGCCGCTCCGTGGAACCGCTCTCAAAACCACGCCCCGCCTGCTTGAAATCGGGCAGGCCGAAGTCGTGGTCGACGGTTCGGACGTCGCGTTGATCGGGCTTGGGTCGTTGTTTGAAATGGCCGAGCACACGCGAATTCTGCTCGAAGCCAAAGGCCTGTCGGTGGCCCTCATCAACCCGCGCTTCATCAAACCGTTAGACACCGCAGTCCTCGAATGCTACGCCCGGAAATGCCGGGTGCTTTGCACCTTTGAGGATCACACGCTGCTCAACGGCTTCGGTGCCGGAGTCATCGAGCACCTCCACTCCGCCTCCATCCATACTCCGGTCGAACGGATCGGTTGGCCGGATGCCTTCATTGAACACGGGAAGCCCGAAACCCTCCGGCAACTCCATCAGCTCACACCGGAGGCTGCCGCCGAAAAGATTCTAACACATTTTCAGTGATAGCGCATCCAGTTCAATAGCTGCGTCCCCAAAGTGCGCGGACAGGAGTTTCCTTGGCGGTGAGAAAACATGTGCCGTGAGTTGCGCCGGTGAGGTGCTGGGGCAGGATGGCGGCCTCCAGAGGAATGCAACGAATGGTGATTTTGTGTTGCTTGGAGAGTTCTTCTTCCTGCTCGGGTGAACCGGCCCATGAGGTGTAGAGCCAACCCGGGTTTTCTTCTGACCAATGGGCATGGAAGGCATCCAGAGTGTTGCAGGAAGTGATGTTCGAATCCCGGAAAGCGGAAGCGCGATCGAGCAGGGTGTTGTGGATTTCGTCGAGGAGGTCGGCTGCCTGACGGATCCACTCCTCCTTGTCCGGGAAATGTTTGGCGGACACCGGTTGATCGCGGCGCTGGACACAGAGCTTGCGGGTTTCGATATCACGCGGGCCGATTTCGATGCGGATCGGCACGCCTTTTTTGATCCACTCCCATTTTTTGACGCCGCCGCTGAGGTCGCGGGTATCCACGTGCACGCGCAGCGGTTCTCCGCCATACGACTGGTGGCGCAGGGTTTCCGCCAAGGCTTGGCAGGATGCAATCACCGCTTCGCGCGTGTCATCCTTCGGCGTGATCGGCAAAATCACAATCTGTTGGGTCGCCACCCGCGGCGGCAATACCAAGCCGTCGTCATCCGCATGCGCCATGATCAACGTGCCAATCAAACGAGTCGAAACTCCCCATGAGGTGGTGTGCGCGTGCTGCACTTGCCCGTCCCGTCCCGTGAAGGAAATGTTCTGCGCTTGAGAAAAATTTTGTCCGAGATAATGCGAGGTGCCGGCTTGGATGGCTTTTCGATCTTGGACCATTGCCTCGATGGTGAGTGTCATATCGGCACCCGGGAACCGTTCGTTTTGCGTTTTTTCGCCGGCAATGACGGGGATGGCGAGATGGTCGCGGAGGAACTCCTCGTAGAGCGCGTGGATCATGCGGGTTTCCGCGATGGCTTCGTCACGCGTTTCGTGGGCGGTGTGGCCTTCCTGCCAGAGAAACTCGGCGGTGCGAAGAAAGAGTCGCGGGCGCATTTCCCAACGCATCACATTCGCCCATTGATTGATCAATAAGGGCAGATCCCGGTAGGACTCGATCCATCGCGCAAAGGCCGCACCAATGATGGTTTCCGAAGTCGGACGAATGACATAAGGCTCGGCCAAGGCCCCGGCAGGAATCAATCGGGTCTTGCCCGTGACCTCGTCCTTCACGGCTTCCAAGCGGTGATGCGTCACGACGGCGCATTCCGTCGCAAAACCCGCGGCGTGTTCGGCCTCTTTCTCCAAATAGGAAAGCGGGATGAGCAAGGGGAAATACGCGTTCTGGTGGCCGGTGGCTTTGAACTTCCGGTCCAGTTGCTGTTGGATGAGTTCCCAAATCCCGTAACCCCAAGGTTTGATGACCATGCATCCGCGGGTCTCCGAGTTTTCCGCCAAATCGGCGGCTTTGATGACTTGTTGATACCACTCGGGAAAATCCTGTGTGCGGGTCGGGGTGATGGCGGTCTTTTCGGTGCTCATGATGGCTGCGCAAATAGGAATCATGCAGCGGACGAAAGAGCATTAAAAAAAGCGAATAATTCTCACGATGGGGGTTTGACAGGGGATGGTGAACTTGCCTTACTCCGCGTGTTAGGCATTCAAAGATCCCACGCACATGACTGAAAACGATAATTTGCCGCCCACTCCGTCCAAACAAACGTCGAGCGTGCCCCTGAAAAAGGAAACCGTTCGCGTCACACTCAAAGCCTCGGACGCGCCTCCTTCAGTTCCCTCTGCCACGGTGCCCATGGCCCCGCCGGTGCGCCCGCCCGTGCCAAGCGCCCCTCCTTCGCCGACGGCTCCTGCGCCGACGATTCCGTTGCGTTCGGCGGGTAAGCCCACCGCCTCTCCAGCCCCGACGATTCGTCTCGCGACATCCTCTTCCTCACCCACCAGCGCCCTTCGGCCAGGCGGCGGCGTTCCCACTCTGCCCAAGGCCACCGTCCAGCTGCAGGCACCCACCAAACCCCTCGGCACTTCGTTCCCAACCTCATCGCAGGCCGCCACATTCCAGGTGGTGGAAGAAGAGGAAGAAGACA
>CAIYYV010000219.1 GCA_903930425.1 Akkermansiaceae bacterium
AGCACCCGCACCCACTCGTCCTTCGAAGTCGCCGCTAAACGCCTCTCCGCCGATGTCATCAACTTCGACGTCGCCCGCTCGTCCATCACCAAGGGGGAGTCTGTTAGAGAGACCGTCGAAACCCTCCAGGCCATGCGCACCGACTTCATCATCGTGCGCCACAGCCGCTCGGGCCTGCCCGGACAAATCGCCAAACTCACCCGCGCTTCGGTCATCAACGCCGGCGACGGTGCCCACGCCCATCCCACCCAAGCGCTGTTAGACGCGTTCACCATCAAGGAGAAATTTCCCGATCCCACCGGCAAGAAAGTCCTCATCGTCGGCGATATCCTCCACTCCCGCGTCGCCCGATCGACCAGCACCATCCTGAAAAAACTCGGCGTGGAAGTCGCCTTCCTGGGTCCCGGTTCGCTCGTCCCGCGTGCGGGCCCGGAAGCCATCCGCCGCTTCACCGATTACAAGGAGGCCATGGCTTGGTCGCCGGACTTCGTCTACCTGCTCCGCGTCCAGATGGAACGCCAGGACGTCCAATACTTCCCCAGCCTGCGCGAATACCACCGCCTCTACGGCATCACCGAGGCCCGCCTCGCCGAGATCCGCGCCCGCGGACTCTACCTCATGCATCCGGGCCCCGTGAACCGCGGCGTCGAACTCTGCGACGCCGTCATGGACTACGAACGCACCCTCATCAACGACCAGGTCGAAAATGGCATCGCCGTGAGAATGGCCGTCCTCTACTGGCTCAAACCGGGCGGAGCCGATAGGTAAGCAAAAGTCAATACCTGCGCTCGGCATCAGAGATCGCATCCCCGTGCCTGATAAAGCCCACAAATCTCGCAACGCTTGGAAATTCTCTTTTTACCTTGCTAAACAAACTCCGCATGAATTGACTCCGCATGTCCGCTTCGGTGGATGAGGGCTTAAGAATCCTCGCGCTAGGCGGTCGGCATCGACCGCAACGATGCCGCCAAACCGACCCCAAAGGCCGGGGAGGCGGTGGCGCATGTCCAGGCTGTTCCTTCGGGGACGGCTAAAGGCCAACGCGGTCGCCCAGTTGCGACTTCTTAACTCCCCGTCCACCAGGAAGGACGAATTCCGTTCTTCCTGCGATGAACCCGCGTTCACGAAGCCATTCCACTATCTGTGCCCAGCTCCAGAGTGTTTCTTTCTCGTCGATGCGTTCAACCGTGACGCCCGCATTCTGGGCGAGTCTGGAACATTCCTTCACGAATCCCCATTGGCTAACCGTCTCCTAACACTTCTTCCGCCATGTCATCCACACCCACGCGCTTTATCATTCTCGCGCTGTTCGCCACGCAAGCCCTCGCCCCCGCCGAGATTGACTCGGGTGGCGGCAAGTCTTCCGGCGGAGCGGTTTTCAATCACTCGTCCATTGGGGGCTCATTTGCCACCGTGCTTTCTCTGGGTGGCGGAACTTTCAACCATCCCGGGCTAATCGAGGTGATCTATCCGATCACCCCCGGCTCCGTCACGGATGTGAATGCAAACGGTCTATCCGACGGATGGGAATTTCAGTTTTTCGGCGCACTGGGTGTTGATCCTGCGGCGGATGCCGACCACGACGGCACCAGCAACCTGATGGAATATCTGGCAGGCACTGATCCAAATGACGCGCATTCCGTGTTCCGTCCTCAAGGTTCGTTGACCCATGGCATCTTCGGCATGCCCATCCAAACCGTCACTGGCAGGGATTATAAAATCTGGGTCACCCGCGACCTGCAAAGCTGGACACTGCAAAGCACCCTGACAGGCGATGGAACCGAACAACTCTTCGAGTTCGACGAGACCACGGTCACCGCCGGCCCACTCCACAGCGACAGCCATCCATCCAACTACTTCTTCCGCGTCGAAATCCTGATCCCCTGATTCTCCAACCCCTGCATCATTCCATGAAAACACCGCAACAATCCGAGTCCTGTCTTCTTCACGGGGAGCGCACGCTTCCAGCGTGCATCCTTCCGCATCTTGCGGAAGGTCTTCCTGCCAATGAAACGCCCCGGCACAGCCAAAAATCCCGGTCCATCCTGCACCAGTCGCTGACCGCCCTCGCACTGGGATTGTGGCTTGCGCCCATAACGCCCGCCGCCGTGCCCTCGGCCATCAACTACCAAGGGCGCCTCACCAATGCGGATGGCGTCCCACAAACCAGCAGCAAGGCGATGAACCTCAAAATCTACGATGCCGCCACCAGCGGCACGCTGCTCTATGCCGAAACTCTGGGCAGCGTCGCCGTCGATGCCAATGGCGTCTATGGCTTCCAGTTCGGTGCTACTGGAACCAGCGACTCGCTCGTCACCGAAACCCTCGCCACCACCGCAGGTTCCACCCTCACCTATCAGAAGGCACTCAGCAACACCCCAGTCGTCGCCGGAACCGTGAGCGTCACGGATGGCACCTACAATTGGAATGAACTCACCGGCAATCCTGGTTCCCCGGCGTCTGCCACCGCTTCCACCGTGAGCGGCTTCGTGGTCGGCGCCACCGTGACCAGTGGTGGCTCCGGTTATTCTTCAGCCCCCACCGTCACGATCACCGGCAATGGTGCAAATGCCACCGCCACTGCGACGGTCTCCGGCGGCGCGGTCACCGTCATCAATATCACCAATGCTGGCAGCGGCTATACCACTGGCGCAACCATCACCATCGCCTCGCCCCCCGCGCCCTTCACCGTCAATTACACCGGCAGCACCATCACCGCCACCTACGCCACCGCCCCCGCCGCCGGTCAATCCATCACCGCCACCTACCGCTACTCCGCTAGCGGCATCTCCGGCGCGCTGGCTGCTGGCTCTGAGCAATGGCTTGAGCTAACAGTCGATGGCGTTGCCCAAAGCCCGCGCCAGAAGGTGCTGGCGGTGCCGTTCGCGATGAACGCCAATAAAGCTGATTCATCTACGCATGCCACCACGTCAGACCACGCAAGTTTCGCCGACAGTGCCACGGTGAATGTTTCAGACTATCAAACGTTTGCGAGCGGTGTTACATATCAAGCAGCCTCGTCCGGATTTATTATCGCCGTCAGAAAAGACATGAGAGAACTTGCTTCTGGTGCTACCTTGTCAGTAAAGGTTGGGGCTACCCCAAGTTCATTATTGGAGATCACCTCGGGAAACTACGATCGCACTACGATCGGGTCACAACAAACAGTTCC
>CAIYYV010000220.1 GCA_903930425.1 Akkermansiaceae bacterium
ATTCTCCTGCATCCGCATGAAGGTCCGGAACTTCTCCTTCTCCTCCTGCCCAAACACCCGCTTCCGATCCACCACCCGGGAAATACAGTGGTAAAATACCGGCTTCACCACCGAATCCTTCCATGCCACGAGCCATCGTTTTCTTGCCATGTCGGTGTTCTACTTCAATCCGCCAAACCCGGCAAGAACATTCTTTATTATTTGAGTCTCCAATTGAGAGATTCACGCTAGGGAGCCAGGGAGCCTGCTTGTAGATCCAGACATGGACCTACCGGATGAATCGCTGGGTCCGCTGAGTAGCCCGCGGCCATGGGAGCAAGCCCCGCCACTTGGGTTCGGCCTTGTTGTTTTTTCTCCTCCAATTCGTCACGTAATCCTTCGCTATGGCCGATGTGCACCTCGAAGAGGAGCAGAAGGTTGTGGGCCAGGCACTCGAAAATCGCGTGACTTTGCATGGCCGCGAGGGAACTTGCCCAGGATTTACGCTCGCCTATCTTGCTTTTGAACGGCTGGAAGATTTCCTCGATGTCCCAGCGATGCTGATAGAGCAGGACGATCTGATAGGCGGGCGACGTGTTATCACTGGTCAGATAGGTGTAAGATAGGTGTAGGTCACGCCATCCACGGGATTGCTGTAAACGATGCGCCGCAGCAGCATCGCACCCGGCGTGCCGACCAGATGGTCTGAAATGACGCTTTCGTTTCTTGGATCGGCGCGGTCGACTTGGTTCACGGAGCAGATATCTGCTGCGCTGTTCTTTTTTTGAAGTGTGACGAAGTAGATGCCGTGCGTGTGTTTGAGTTTATGCCAGTGGCGGTGATTGATGCAGGCCTTGTCCCAAATGAGCATCACCTTGCGACCGGCAATGTGGGTTTTACGCGTAGTTGTCCACGCCGATCAGTCTGTCTGAGGCGCGTGTCTGTGTCTGTGGCTCGCGCGTGACTTGGATCCGGGGGGGGTGGTGAATCACTGAAGGTTGCGGAGTTTTTTTTGTTCGGCGATCCAGGAGCGATCTTTGTCGGAAAGCACGGTTTCCTGAGTTCGTGAGCGGGTGCCATCGGGTTCAATGAGGGTGAGGGTTCCGTTTGTGTAACGGGAAAGTTTTGCAAAGATCTTGCGTTCTTTGCGGTCATGCCATTCGCGGTAGCCTTTTTTTTCCAGTGAGGCGCGCCAACTTTGGTAGGCATTCGAGGAAACAGCTTCTCCCTGTTTGATAAGGCCCCAGAAATAATTGGAGTCACCGCGTTTGTAGCCACGGTAGTGTCCGATGACCTCGCCGCTGGGGTTGAGCATGATGACCGAAGGTTGGCCTAGGACCTTGTAGTGTTTTTTCATTCGGACAACATAGTTTTTGATATCGACCAACCGTGTTTCCTTTTCATCTAACGAAAGTTCTGGGTTGTCCTCGCGCACTTGGGAGTCGACACGCAGGCGGATGAGTTTTTCCGTGGCCCATTTTTCGAATTCAGGGGTGGAAAAAAGTTCTTGAGATAGGGCTTTGCACATTGGGCTGCGGGCGGAATCGGTGAACCAAATGAGGAGGGGTTTACCTTCGCGGGCGGCGCGTTGTTGAGCGAGGGTTTCACTCTCCTCCCAGGGTCCACGTTTGGGTGCTGCAAGCCATGTGGAAATTTCCGGCAACTTGGATTCCGGATTGTCAGGGTCGGTGAAGACAATGTCCTCTTCTGCGGTGAGTTGCAAGTTGGTGGCTGAGTGAGCGGATGGATCTCCGGGTGAGGCAGGAGTGCCGGAGTCTGATTTTTTGGTTCTGAGTTGAGGCGGGATTCCGGTGGTGCCAAAGGCGCTGGATGGCGTCTGGGGTCTCGGGTTGGAATGAATGCCGAATTTCGCGCAGGACGCGAGAGCGCAGGCAAATGCCGTGAACCACAGGGGGAATTGCCTCATTGGGAGAAAGTGCTTTTTTATTCCTTCAAGCGGATGGGTGTGCCGCAATGGGTGCACCGGAACCAGCGAAACAGAAGGATTTGAACACACAGTGGGAGAATGTGCCCTAGGCCAGGAACGTGATGAGCCTTGGAGTTTTTCAAATGGGGCCGGTGGGTGAACAGTTTTTGTCCGCAGACCCGGCAGGTTCCACTAAGAGCCAGCATCAGATAAACGAGGCCGAAAACAGGTAGTGCTGCGGGAAATATCAGCAAACCCTTTGGCACCCATGCGAAGTAGGTGGGCGACTCGACTGACAGGAGAAGCAATGCGGTGGATATCACAGATGCGGGAGTTATAATCATCAAACACAAGGTGGTGATAGCCCCAAATACGATGGATAGTGGATGGCTGTGAAGGACGCCGCGGATATACCATCGTGATTGCGGACTGCGTCCTTCATTGGTGGATGCTCGGGGCGATCGTATCAATGTCACGCGGGCGGGTTCGGACGGGTGGGGGACGGGTTCCGTGTTGAGCATGGGATCCACCATGGATGCGGTTGTGCGTATCTTGAAGGTGTCGATTTCGATGCGTGGGTTGCCAAAGTCTCCAACCTTCACATAGCTGTTAGGTATGGCTGCGGGCTTGATTTGGCGGCTTGCTGGCAAGCGTTGCTCCACTCTCACATCCAAGTCTCCGGTGTAGCAGTTAAGCAAAATTGCGGCAGGGATATTCTGAACGCCTAACTGGTTTTCCACGAGCGTTTTGGCTGGCAATGGAATGGCAAAAGGCGCGTTGGAAAGCATCACCGCGACTTGCGGACTTTGCTCGTAATTGACTGGAAGCGAGGATGCGGCTTCGCTAGGTCCCGGTAGGTTGAGGTGTGCGCGTGCAGAGGTAATCCATTTTTTGAGGGTCGTCTGACTGGGGCTGCGTTTTGAGATTTTAAGAATGGCGTTTGCGCGTTCAAGGGTGCGAGCCAGTTCGGGCGCGGTGGATTGGGCGAGTGCCTCGATATCGGTGAAGCCCGCCGCTTCGAGTAATTGGAGCGATGTTTTTCCAATACCAGGAATGTTGAGGAGATTCACGATGATTCGGGATGTGATTTTTGAGTTGAGTTTAGGGATCGGCGCCGGGTTGGCAAGCGGTCAGACAAGGGCTGCGAGCATCTCGCCAAGCTGCGCAAGCTTCGCGTTCCAATCCACAAGGCGGGCGTTTTCCAGTTTTACGACCTCAGGAGGCGCGCGGTCCACAAAGCTGGCGTTGCCGAGTTTGGCCGCACATTTTTGGACTTCGAGGTGGATTCTTTCGATTTCTTTTGAAAGTCGTGCGCGCTCCGACTCCACATCGATTAATCCATCCATGGGCAGATAGATTTCTCCCACTGGGGTGATTGATGCTGGGGTGCCTTTGGGCGCTTCGTATGTCGGGTCGATGACGATTTCAGCGGCTCCGGCGAGTAGGGCGAGCACTGGTGCTTCGTTGCTTAACCAGGCGACGGCACTTTTGACGACAAAACGGACATCCTTGCGGGAGCCGACGTGGTATTCGGCTTTCAGGTTGCGCAGTCGACTGGCCGTTTCGTAGACCGCTGCGGCGCGGGCCTGCGCGTTCGAAGCGTCGAATAGAATTAAAAGCGTCGAGGGTAGGAGTTTTTGCATGAGGAATTCCCCATCTGAAACATAGCCCATTCGGGCGGAGAGTTCTTCCGTGATGTGCGGCATGTACGGGCTAACAAGTTGAAGGTAGCGGGCCATGACCGCATCGAAGGTTCCAAGTGTGCCCGTGCGGGCCTGCTGCGTGGCGTTTTCTCGAAGATCCAGTTTCACGGCTTCCAAAAACTTGTCGCAGAATTCGTTCCAGAGGAATTCATACAAGCGCTGGGCGATTTCCCCGAACCGGTATTCGGCATAACTCTCGTGCAGTTCCACAGCGAGAGTGTCGAGTTTTGCCATGATATCCAAATGGTAGGGCGGCAGTTTTTCTGGGTCAGAAATCACGTAGCGTGCATCACCGCCGCCATCTCCCGCCATTTGCCGAAAACGGCAGGCATTGTAAAGTTTGTTAGCAAAATTCCGGCCTTCCTGTACTGAAGTTTCATCAAATCTCAGGTCGCTGCCCACCGGGGCAATCCGCAGCAGGCCGAAGCGGAGACCATCGGCCCCGTAGGTTTCCATCAGGTCGATTGGATCGGGGGAATTGCCGAGTGACTTGCTCATTTTCCGACCTTGCAGGTCGCGGATGATTGAGGTGAAAAATACATTTTTGAAGGGTGGGGCCCCGGTCAGCCGGAAGCCCGCCATGATCATGCGCGCCACCCAGAAAAAGAGGATGTCCGGGCCAGTGACGAGGTCACAGGTCGGATAGAATTTTTTCAGGGTGGGGCTCACATCGTCAAGGTCGGTCATGGTGGCAAAGGGCCAGAGCCATGACGAAAACCAGGTGTCCATCACGTCTTCATCGCGCACCCAGTTCTCAGCGTCATCGGGCGCATGCAGTCCGACATGGATGTCGCCATTTTCAAAATCTGCTCTTTCTAACGATTCGGCGTTCTTGAGTGTTTCGAGTTTGTTTTTGAGATACCAGACGGGGATTTGGTGGCCCCACCAGAGTTGGCGACTGATGCACCAATCCTGGAGGTTGTCCATCCAGTGTGTATAGGTTTTGGCCCAGCGTTCAGGGCGGAATTGGACCTTGCCGAGAGCGACCGCATCGGCCGCTTCCTGCACGCACGGGTATTTGAGGAACCACTGCATGGAGATGCGTGGCTCGATTGGCACGTGGGCGCGTTCGGAAAACCCAACGTGGTTTTCGTATTCTTCGATCTTAATGAGAAGCCCCATGGATTCCAATTTGGCCGCGGCTTTTTTGCGTGCGACGAAGCGGTCTAAGCCGTCGAGGTCTGGGCATTCGGGGCAATGCACATGGCCATCGGGGGTGAGCACATCGATGATTTCGAGTTGGTGTCGCTTGCCGATCTCGAAGTCCGCCTTGTCGTGGGCTGGGGTGATTTTCAGGGCACCGGTTCCGAATTCGACATCCACATGGGGGTCGGCGATGACTGGGATTTCGGCGCGTGGGAACGGGCGAAGCACCATGCGGCCGACGTATCGGGCAAAGCGTGGGTCTTTCGGATTCACCGCGACCGCAACGTCGCCCATCAAGGTTTCGGGGCGGGTGGTGGAGATTTCCAAATACTCACCGGGGGCATCGGCGAGTTCATATTTGATGAAGTATAACTTCGAGCGTTGCGGTGTCATGATGACCTCTTCATCGGACAGCGCGGTGAGCGAGACGGGGCACCAGTTGACGATGCGTTTGCCGCGGTAGATCAGCCCTTGCTTGAACAGCTCGACGAAGACATGGCTCACCCATTTGGTGTAGGCGGCGTCCATCGTGAACCGTTCGCGGCTCCAATCGCAGGAACAACCGAGCCGTTTGAGCTGCTGGATGATGATGTCGCCATGCTTG
>CAIYYV010000221.1 GCA_903930425.1 Akkermansiaceae bacterium
GGGCGGTGATTGGGAGTCGGGGGTTTGTGGATGAGGTTTTTCGATTGTGCCGGGACCGGTTTGGGGAGAAACGGAAGGACGGTGCGCGGAAGTGGCGCGGGAACGGGGCCGCCGCAGCCGGCACGCTCTGGAGCATCCGGGATTTGAAAAAGGGGTGCAAGGGCTGCTAGAGAAAAGACCTGATGCCATTAGCCGATACCGGATCATGACAATTTCATCCACTGCCATGCCCTTCACGCGGTGAACTCACGGTATTTTCCCTTGTCGGATTCGTGCCGCCACCTCGGCCGGGAGTTCTGATAGTTGCGTCCCTGTCTTGTTAGGCACGAAATGACATCGAGCGACTCCGGAGAATACCCCCAGAGTCGAGCGCAGCCGCGCACAATCCTGTGGGCGAATTACTTGAGGGTATGGATGTATTTGACGAGCGCCTGAACGTCCGCATCGCTCAAATCCTTGAACGCCTTCATGACCACCTTGTCTCCATCTTTGACGCCTTCCTTGATGGCTTTTTCAATCTGGGCATCACCGGGTTTTTCGACGGTCATGTCCTTGCATTTGAGTTTTTTGCCCATCACGGTGGCTCCTTTGCCATCGGCACCGTGGCATTTTGCGCAATCCTTGGTGAAGCTGGCCGCCCCATCTGCCGCAGGGGCGTTGAGTGTCATTGAAATCAAGGCAGAAGCCGTAATAAGATAGCATTTTTTCATGGTTTTAGGGTGTGTGGGGTGTGTTAGAGTTGGAATCACTTCGGGCATCACAGGAAACCCGCAGGGTGATAGGTAAGATGAAAGGCCCGCATCGCGAGCGCAATCAAAAAATGGAACCGGGAGGGATTAAATCGGATCGATCCGATGGGGCACATGGCCCTGAGTGGGCAGCCGTTCGGACAGGAAAAGTTTGATGAGCACGGTGAGGATGAGGCAAGGCAAGCAGAGTAGGACGAGACCAAGGAGCCAGCCTTCGGCACCGGCGAATTCCAGCTTGTAACTCATCACGCCGCGCAGGCTTTTAGAGAAGAACTGACCGCCCATCACGACGTTCCATCGCATTGCGAGGACGCCGATCATGATAAAGACTGCGCAAGTGGCATACAATCGTTTGCGCACGATATCGGGGAGGTGTTTTCGGATAATCTGGAGCATTCCAAGGATGATCAATGGGATCAAGGTGCCGAAAAGCAATTGGCCGATGCTGAGTGTATAGAACAGGCGTTCGCGGGCCATATATTCCATCACATCGAATCCTTCCTGCGCGGAATACGAGCGGTGCACCCAGTCGAGAGCCTCCACAGTGGCATCGATCACGAGCGCATAGAACAAATACATGCCCATGACATCGAGGCAGCGCATGTCAATCGGGCGGCGGCGGATCCAACTGAGAACCATATAGTTGAAGACGCAGAGCGCGATGCCAGAGACCATTGCCGACAAGATAAAAATGATCGGCATGATGGCATTTCCCCACCAGGGATTGGCCTTGATCGAGCCGAAAATAAAGCCGACGTACCCGTGCAGGAGGAAGGCGGACGGGATACCGATGATGGAAATGATCCAGCTCAATTGGTGATCGAGTGCGATGGCCCTGGGCGAGACGTCGTTGATGCCGAGGGTGAGGGTTCGGTAAATGAATCCGGGAAATCCGGATTCCGATTTGCCCCAGGCGACAAAGTCCTCGCGGTAATCGAACCATAATTCCAGCAACAACACGGCCATCAAATACCACGCATAGACAAAGCCGAAGATGGCCATGGGAGAGGTGAGATGCGGAGTGATCATGATCTGATAGGAACGCAGCGGATGACCAAGGTGGAACAGCAAGGGCAAGGTGGCGCACAACAAGAACGCGAGCGCCGTCAGCAATGAAAGCCGATAGACCGGTTGCAGCGCCTTGACGCGGAAAACCCTGACGAGTGACGCCATGATGAACGCGCCGGCCACCAGTCCTGTGATATAAGGATAGAGCACGATGAGCACACCCCAGAGTGGATGTGATCCGGATTCATTGGGATACACATAACCGTCGAAATAGGGTGCAATTTCAGCAATGGCATTGGTGATTTCCATGGACATCTTATCGTACCTCCTTGTCTAAATTGGCATATAACACGCGGGGATTGGTGCCAAGGTGTGGTTTGAGGGTGTTCACCTTGTTTTTGCGGACAAACGCCTGAAGGGGATCATCTTCCACTGGGTTCATCAAGTCACCAAACACCCGCGCCTGAGTCGGACAAATCTCCACGCACGCTGGTTTGAGCCCGCGAGTGATGCGGTGATAGCAAAGGGTGCATTTATCTGCGGTGCGGGTGACCGGATTGAAGAAGCGGCAACCGTAGGGGCAGGCTTGGATGCAGAACCCACAGCCGATGCAATACGAGGGATCGACCAAGACCGCGCCATCCGGGGTATCAAACGTGGCACCCACCGGGCACACTTGGGTGCAGGGTGAAGCCTCACAAAAATTGCACAGCTTGGGGACAAAGAATGATTTGAGGATCTCGTCCCGAGGCACTCGTGCGGGAAAACCCTCCCGCCCGCCGTTAGGAGAATCCACCAGCACCTCGCCTCGCGCGTTGAGCGTTTCTGGAGCGGGCTTGCGGATGATGTAACGCTCGATCCATGTGCGGAAATAATGCGCTTCCTCAGGCACGTGGTTTTCCGTTTTGCAGGCATTCACGCAGAGGCCGCAGCCGATGCATTTGTCCACATCCACACACATGAGCCATTTGTGTTTGGAGGGATCGTAATCCATGGGGGCGTTAGATGACGCGAACCGCTTCTTGATGGACCGGGCCAGCGGAAGTGCGAGCAAGCCCGCAAACACGCCTCCCACGGTGGCTAACATGCGTCGGCGTGGAATTGGATCATTCATTTGACTTCGTTGGGTTCATGGGGAAGGTGGCACTCAATGCACTTTTCAGAGTAATGCTCTTTGACCTCGATTTGGCGGAACCATTCAGGACGCGAGGGATTGGATTCATGGCAACGCAGGCATACCTGATCAGTCGGCTTGGACATTTGATGATCGGGGCGGTCTAACTGGTCCTTGGTGACCACGCCGTGGCAACCTTCGCACGAAAGGGTTTTATGGCCGCCTTTGGTCACTGTTTTCAGGATATCCGGGTGGCGCGCGCCGCACGCGTTCTTGCCGGAAAAAACCGGAGTGCGCGCGGCTTGCTCGACCAAGGCCGCCCCACGGTAAAAGGCATATTCACGGAACGAATCGGGAGTCAGCAGCGTGCGTGCCACCAGGTAGATGATCACAATCGAAAAAATCAACAAAACCAAACGGAAGATTTGCGGCGGCAGGTTGAAAAATTTCATGAGGGTGCGTGGGCATTTGCTTCATCTGCTTCATCCTTCATCCGGGACGCGGTGAGGAACCGGGCATTGGAGAGGTTGTTGAGGATTGTGGGTGATGTCATGTTACTAAAGCGCAAGCTTATCACCCTGAATCCGGAAAAAAAGATTTTTTATTGTGAGTCGCGCTTGCGGCACCAGCAAGAGGGGCTGTGAGGCCTGTTGCGGTGGCACCGCAGGGGCGATCGCCGTCCCGCATGGGTTGGGGCACAGCGTTGTGCTGGACACGTGCAGGACATCGGGTCCCGTTATGGCACGGGGCCATGTTCACAACCTGCTCACGCCCGCATGTCCAACAAATTCGGGCGACCGCCAAGCATCTCGATCATATCTTCTAACAACAAGTTCCAACCGATGAAACCTCCCTCCAGTCCGTTTTTCGACTGGGCTGCGGACGGGGCGATGGGCGCGCCGGTTTCAGCGCAATAATTTTCATGAAGAGAGTCGCAGAATTCGATGTCCCTGAGATACAATTCGGTGAGGCGTTCGACCAAATTGCGGGCTTGGTCAACGAAGCCATAATTGATCAAGCCGACGAAGTAGAAGTAGTTGGCGATTGGCCAGACGGGTCCCTGCCAGTTTGAGTAGGGGATGATCATGTTGACGTTGTTATAGTCGGGGTCTTGGCGGGAGAGTGAGCGGAGGCCGTAGGGGGTGAGCATGTGCTCGTCGTTCCAGAGGTAGCGGCGGATCATGGCCTGGGCGCGTTCGGGCGGGACGATACCGGCCCAGAGAGGCACGAAGTTCGAGTAGGAGACGCATTTGCGCCATTGTCCGGTGCCCACATGGAGGTTCCAGTAGGATTCGGCCTCTGCATCCCACAGGTGGTCATGGATGGCCTGGCGCAAGGCTTCGGCTAGGGCCGCGTAGCGCGTTTGGTCGGCACTGCGCCCGAGGCGTGCCGCCAGGCGTGCCAGCGCGAGATATTCGCGGTGAATGAAGGCATTGATGTCACAAGCTAACAGGGATTTCGTTTCAGCCGGATCATTGCCGACGGCGGGGTTGTTATCGGCCCCGGATTGCATGGCGTCTTCCCAGACATAGAGTCCGTATTTCTCGACAAAATGAGTGGTTTCCCGGCGAGTCGCCATTCTCGCAATTTCATCATAGTGCTCCTCGATCCAATGATAGTCGCCGAGCAGGCGGGCGGCCAACTCCGCCCCTTGCGCAAGAAACGGCTTCAGGCGCAGGGAAGAATGGCCGACTCTCGGTCCGTCACAACTGATGCAGGCCGAAACATCGCCATCAGGCAGGGAGGACGCCAGGATATTCAAGACCCAGTATTTCAGGTATTGCGGCTGGGGCGGGTTGCGGGCCGCGAGGTGGGAGGCGATAAAGAATCCGTCCCAATCCCATTGCTGATCATAAAACCCTCCAGGGATACAATAGGGATACTGGATGGATCCACTTCCCGGCTTGATCACTGCCGGGCGCAGCCGCGCCAGATGACCTAACAGCAATTCGCGTTGTGGCGACTGCATGGCGGTCTGAGGAAGGGCTGGCGGCGGGGGCAAGGCGGCGGCAAGGGTGGGGGCCCGCAAAGGCTCCGTGAGAGAACCTTCTGGAAAACGGGATGGGTTGGTCTTGATGGGGGATAGGGGCATGACGACAGAACGAGAACATACTAGCAGACGCAAGGATTCATGAAAAGTCTAAAAGCACGTTTCAAGATGTATAGAAATAGTACAATCAGGAGCCGGTGTGAGGGCTCACTGTGGCGCGCGTCCGGCGGCGGTTTCCCCATCGATAAACTCGGGCATGATCACGCAATGTTTGATATTTTTCTGGGTCGAGGCATTGAGTGCATGGAGCAGCAAGCGTGCGGCGCCGCGCCCCAATTCTTCTGCCTTCAATTCATACCGGGCGACGCTCGGGATGCTTTCCGCCAACAACATCGCGTCCATGCGTGAAATGACTGCGGCCGCCTTGGGCACGGGAAACTGCCGGCGTGTGAGATGTCCGATCGTGGCGGGCACATGATTGGCGAAGGCGACAAAATAGGCGGTCGGCACCGGCTTCGCCAGAAGCAAGCTGTCCAGCTTGCGACACAGGTCTGGCACGGTGTCGTCGAAAACGACAATTTGCGCATCCGCGCCGCCTGCGATGGCGCTGGCGACAAATTCCTTCGCGCAGGCGTCGTCGCTCGCCGTCGCTTTTTTGACTGTGAGAAAAACCATCCGTCGATGTCCGCGCGCAAGAAACACCCCGGCTGCATGGCGGCTCGCAGCGACGAGATTGAACTCCGCGTGCGAGAGGGCAATATCCGGATAGAGGCCGCCACAAACCACGGCGGGGATCCCGGAATTTCCAAACCATTCTTGGACCACGTGAGGCATTCGATAGAGCAGCCAGGCGGCGGTGCCCGGTTGGGAAGTGATTTTGCGGAGTGTCGCATTCGGGTGGCGCAAATTCCAGAGTCCCGGGTGGTATTCAAATTCCAGATGCAAGCGTGAACGACCGAGGACCTCGCTGATGGTTTGGAAGCTCGCCTGGGTGAGGCCTGCGATCACAAACCGGGGTTGCGGACTCAGCACGCGCACCACGTGCCCTTGTCGCGCGACATTGACCGCGTTTTTTTTCCCGGCGACCTTGGTGACAATGGTATGCCTGCCTCCCCGCCCGCCGGGGCAAAGCAATCCTTCCTGAAAAAGCTCGGCAAGTGCGCTGCGAAGTGTGCCGCGAGACACTCCCAATTCACTGAACAAGACACCTTCCGCAGGCAGTTCTCCCTGCCATCGATTGTTGCGCAAGCCTTGGCGAATGCAGGTAGCGGTTTGTTCAACGAGCGTCAGGTGGACAGGTCTCGGATGCTTGTAGCTTGAACTTTTTTTCATGAAGTGAGACAGCTAAGATATCCAATCCATGCACATGGCGCAAGCATGAATTGACGCTTTGCTTGCGCGCGTCGTCCGTCTATTCAGAGGTCGCACTTCCAGTGATCGTCCGTCAGATCACTGGAAGTGCGTGTTTTGTATCCGAAACTTCCTCACTCACTCATCTCATGAAATCAAAGCCTCGCCTCTGCATTTTGGCCATTGTTCTCACGGCCACCGCTGCCGCCGCCACGTCGGATCCGCCATTTGGAATCCCCGGTGATCCGGCGCTCCAGCAACCGCCCATCGCCCTGCGCGCGGATTCGGCCCAAGTTCAACTCGTTCCCTGGCCGATGCGTGGGACCGTGGACAAGAGCATCGTCCCCTTGGGACCGGCCGCCCGCATTGTGGCCAGCACCCCCGAACTCGCGCCCTTAGCGCGCCTGCTTTCCGATGAAATCATCCGCCTCACTCAGCGCGTGATTCCGGTCGCTCAAGGTGCTGCCACGGCGCAGGACATCTGTTTGAAAATCAACCCGAAACTTGTTTTCAAGGACGACCCGTATCTCAAGCTGGATCCCGCCCTCAAGGGTCTGGGGCAACGTCTCGAGGTTTCGCCGAGAGGCATCCTCATTGAAGGCGTTAACTATCAGGCCACGGCCATGGCCAGTGTCACTTTGCTGCAGGCGCTTCAATCATCTAACGGCCAAGTGCGCCTGCCTCAAATGCGGGTCGAGGACAAACCCGGCTCGCGCTATTGCGGCAACATGCTTGATGTCGCTCGTCAGTGGCATCCCATTGAATACCTCTATGAAGTCGTGGACCTTTGCCGACTTTACAAGGTGCCGTTTCTGCACTTTCATTTTACCGACGATCAGGGATATCGCTTGCCCTCCAAGGTCTATCCGAAAATCCCAACTCCGGGTGCCAGTTATAGCTGGCAGGAAATGCAGGATTTTGTCGCTTATGCCGACACCCGGGGCGTGACAGTCATCCCCGAAATCGAGATGCCCGGCCACAGCAGTGCGCTTCAGGGCGCGCTGCCTGAGATTTTCGGTGCCAAAAACCCCGCCACTGGCAAGTTTGAAACGCTAGGCGTGCTCAACATTGCCAACGAGGCGATCTACCCGGTTCTCGAGGCTCTTATTGGCGAGACTTGCGCGCTCTTCAAGAGTTCCCCGTATTTCCACATGGGGGCCGATGAAGCGCAGTTCAGCGCGTTTTTCGCGCACCCTGCCGTCAAGGAGCAGCTCGCAGCACTCGCGGCGAAGGGCGTCAAAACCGAGCAGATCTTTGCTTACTTCATCAACCGGATCAATGCCATCGTGAAGAAGCATGGCAAGCAAACGATTTGTTGGGAGGGTTTCGGTTCTAACGAACCCGTGGACAAGGATGTGATCATCCTTGCCTGGCATGGATCCTCGTATGCGCCACAGGCTCTGTTAGCTGCTGGCTATCAGATCATCAATGTCCCGTGGACTCCCGCCATCTCCTGGAGCGCGAGGCAGAATTACGAGTGGAACAAGTGGCTGCTCAACCTCAATGAGCAATCGCAATCCCGCCAGTTTGAGGCCAATCCGCAGATTCTCGGCGGGCAAATGGTGTTTTGGGAGCAGGGACCTAACGACGCGATTCCCACTTTCCGCGACAAGGTGCCCGCCCGCCAGGAACGGGTCTACAGCCCCTGGGCCTGTCGCTCGTTCGAGGACTATTTCGCACGCTTCGCACACACCGACGCCATGCTTGAAAAACTCCTCTATCCCGTGGATGTCAAACTCGACGGACTCATCAACATCCAGGAAAACCTCTACAGCAGCAAGCCTGTCACCGTCACCCTCACCAGCCCGATCAAAAACGCCAGAATCTATTACACCGTGGGCGGCAAAAACCCCAGCCCATCGACTGCCACGCTCTACAGTGGCCCATTTTCGGTCACTCCCGAACAGGCAGGTGAGGTATGCATTTCCGGCTACTACGGCCCGCGTGCCGAACTGCGCATCCGCGCGTTCGGCCCCGATGACAAACCGTTAGGTGGCACCAAGTGGATCGAACTGCGACGCGAAGCCCCGCGCATCGCCTATCAGCTTTACGCGGCACCTGCCGGTGCCAAATCGGACGCCATGCCCGACATCACGAAGCTCAAGCCGATCGCCTCCGGAAAACTCGCACGCCTCGGATCCACCGTGAAACTGGCGCGCAACCTCGGCGGCCCATTGATTCTCGCGGCGTCCGGCAATTTTGAGGCCCGCACTGCCGGTGAATACCGCCTGATTTGTCGCGAAAAAAATGTCCGGTTGACGATCGATGGCAAGGAGGTCGCCATCCAGAAAGACGGCATTGCTCCCGTCACCCTGACCGTGGGACTGCACCCGATCTCGGTGCTTCAGTCGCCTAATGACGGAAATGTCGGCGTGGTCATCCGGATGGAAAAGGCCCCGCCTGATCCAGAGGCCAACGCCCGGCGCTTCACCAATGAATACATCCACCAGTGGATGCCGCCCCTCACCCAATGAATTCTGAGGAGCTTAGCTGACTAGTGGCGGTAGTATTCGCGCACCATGCGTCCGACGCGTTGGCCGGAGGCGTTGAACGCGGCGGCCCGCAGCACGCCATCGGTCGTCACTTGGAACGGGCCGGTGTAGAGCGTGGAGGTGTTGATCACATTCGCTCCGTTGGCGGTTCCAAGCGCACTGGTCGTGTAACGAATTGTTAGAGGTTGCCCCGCATAACCGGACGACAACCTCATGCTCACGGTGGCGGCGCTGGTGAACACGCGATCGTCCACATCAGTGAGGCCGGTGAAGGAAACGCACACCGGGCTTAAGAGCGCATCGAGCACGGCATCGGTATGGGTGAGACGTAGGCGGAAGTGATCATAAGTGGAGCCGAGATCGGGGTTCCACGTGCGTTCACTCGTGGCGGCGAGACGGGCGCGCACGCTCATCATTTCTAGATCCTCCTCCTGCTCGAAGGTGGTGAACTGAGTGCCCAGCACATGCTGTGCGGGGACGGTATAACTCGAGTAGGTCTCGCTGACCCCGGAATACGGGCCGAAGAGGGTGCGGTTCCAGGCATAGATGGCGCTCACCTTTTTTTTAAATTCATTGACCGCGTAGAGCGGCGACCATGCGGCATTGACCAGCTTCATACCGGTGCCGTAAGTGGTAAACTTGATAGGGTTATAGCAATCGAAGGGCATGACCAGGATGTCGGTGGGAGGGGGGACTTCCGGTGCACCGTTCATGTCGCTGTTTTCCCAGACGATGGACTTTTTGCCGAACTCGGCGGCGTAATCGCGAGCCAAGGTGATAAACTTGCTGAACACGAGCGACACGTTCTGGCGCGGGGTGGAGCGATTAAAACCCCACTCCACAAACGCGGCCTGAAAGTCCGTGTTGTATTCGCTCCATGCCCAGTCCACCTCATCACAACCGAGGTGGAAATACGGCGTGCTTTGGAACACCGCGCACATCTCACCAATGAGCGTGCGCCAGGCGGCGCGCACTTCGGCCTTGGCGATGTTGACGCTGCTGCTCGGCACGTATTTAGCGATCTCGGTGATTGGATAGGTGATTCTGAAGAGATCGGGATACGCCGCGAGCATGAGCGCATTGTGTCCGGGGCCTTCGAGTTCCGGCATAATGTGCACTCCCCGGGCAACGGCATAGGCTTCCAGCGACTGCATCTGTGCCAAGGTATACACCAAGTGCCCGAGGCTGATGGTGGTGGTGTTGAGTAATGGATAGGCCGTGCTGGGGAAGGTGTAACCCTGGTCATCGTTGAAGTGGAGATGCAGGTAGTTGACCTTGTATAGCCGGCACAGGTCCACGGCCTGGAGCAATGATTCATACGAATGATTCTTGCGAGCGAGGTCGAGATGCAGTGCGCGAATGGCCACGGCGGGCGTGTCATCAATCGTCACGCGCGGGCAACCCAATGCACCGGTTTCAGCACGCAAGGCCTGGAGCAAGGTGGCAGTGCCCAACGACACACCGAACGCATTGCTTCCCCGAACCGTGACGCGGGTGCCCACTATCAAGGTGTGGCGCTCGCCGGTGAGCGCGGCGTCCAACGCGAGCACAATGTCGCCATCGACCGCCGCGGTGGTGACCACTGGCAGCGTGCGCGCATGAACGGCGGTGATTTCCGTGGCGAGCACGTTGGCGGCATTCACCAGCGAGGCATCGGTGGCGACAATACGCGCTCCAGTGGGAATGGTTAGAACTCCCGAACCCGTTTGCACACTGAGCGGCGACGGGATGAAATTCAAATCTGCAGAGCCTGTCGGCGCACTCATGGTGACATGCACGGTGCTACTGGTGGCGGTGCCATACGCGTTGGTGACCACAACCTGATAGTCACCTTGGTTGGCGCTTCCCGCACCGGTCACGGTATAACTGTGATCGGTGGCTCCAGTGATGATGCTGCCGTTCAAATACCATTGCACGGTGAGCGGCTGCGTGCCCTCCGCCGTGGTGCTCAGTGAGAGATCCCAACCGCTGGTCACAGTGGTATCTACAGGTGCCGTGGTGAGGCGCGGCGGAATCCCGCCGGTCACCGCTCCGGTTCCGACTTTCAACCGTGCGAACAAGCGCGGATTCAAGCCTTTTGGAATCGTGACCGTGACCGTATCGGCAGGCGTGCCGTCAAGCACGGCAATGGTGGCGTTGCCGGCACGGGCGGTGGTCCACGGGCCTGACAAGTCGGTCGTGAACTCAACCACCGGATTCAGATAGGCCGCATCATCCCTGCGCAGAAACGTGAAAACCACATTGTTGCCAGACGCCTGGACGGTGGGCAGCAGCGAATGTGAGTTGGAGCCAGCGCGAGCAGGATTGGGTTGCCCACCGAGAACAAACTCAATTCCGTTAGGCAGCCTGTCATTGTCAGGATCGGCATCGAATGCAGCTGCCGCCCCGATCAGGCCATTGCCACCGTCGCCGGTGCCGGCCCAAATGTCGAAGGGGGGGACCACGGCAGGAGGCATGGTCAGGGTGACAAGCGCCGTCTGGTCGCTCGAAACACCATCACTGACCCGGTAGGTGAAGGTGTCAGTGCCAGCATAGCCGGGCGTGGGCGTGTAACTGAAGCCCCCGTTGGAACTGAGCACTAGGGCACCGTGCTGGACATCGGTAACCCGTGCGGCAGTGAGCGTGCTGCTGCTCGGATTGATATCGTTGGCGAGCACACCGGGTGCCGCAATCACCGCCGCGCCGTCACTCACCGTATAACCGTCGTCTACCGGCACCACCGGCACCGTCGCGGCGGTGAAGGTCGTGTAACTCATGTTGCCTTCGATATCCACCGCCATGATGTTGAACGGATTGGAACCCAACTCCATGCGTGCCCGGCCCGCGTGTTTGCTGTAGGTCGTGGCGGGCGCACCTGAAAGGTTGACGTGCAGGTCGGTTGCAGTACTAGGAAGATAGTATTGAAACACGGCCAGAGGGTAGGCCGAAGTGGCTGTGAGATACTCGGGCCCGGCGGTGATACCCACGGCGGTGGTTTGATAGACATGCGGATCGGCGCTCATCAGGTAGCGATTCCACGACGCCAAGTCGCGCTGGACGCCCAAGGTTCCGGCTCCGGTCTCGTTGTGCGGCGATGGATTGGACGCGTTGTAGGTGAGTGTGAAATACTGCGAAATGTCATACGCGCCGCCCATGATGTTGTTTGAGCTGAAGTCATGCCAGATGCTGTGGATGCCGTGGATGATCTCGTGAAGCGTCACGCCCGAGTAGGTGGCGAAGGTCAGAGAATCCGAACCGTAGGAAGCCGTGGACAGCAGCTTGGCCATCATCTCGGCGGAGCTGTTCGGAAAAATATTCTGATAGGCGCCGACATACGACAAGTCGCCGCCGCCAAACGCATTGAAGGCCACCGACGAAAAGGCCAGGTTCTTGTGACGGCCGTCCTTGTATAGGGCGGGGAGTTGGTTCCACACTTGATTATACATGCCGGTGTTGAGGGCATTTGCCTCGGCGCGGGTCTGGGTCACCACCAACTTGCCGACATCCACCGTGTTGGTGCCGTCTAACAATAACGGATAGAACGTCAGGCGCCCGTTGCCTGCGCGCATCTGGTCCTCGGCCATCCAGCTCTGCATAAGCTTGGTTTGAAGACCGAAATGAATGGCATAGTCAGGATCAACCGGCGTGTTAGCCTCATCAGAAGGCACCACATACCAGATTTTGTAGCGGTAGTCGGTGGCGGTGGGCGGAGTGAAAACCAAGGTGAGGGTGACGGGGTCATGGCTGTCGGTGAAGGTCAGCGTGTTGGTGCCCGGCTGGAGGTCGACGAGACAACGGAAGCGGTTCGCACATTTGGTGAGTGAAAGACCGGCCGAGGAAGGCACGGCCGTGACGGTGAGGGTCGAACCGCCGTCAAAAGTACCATCCACCAGCACCATGGAATAGCGAAGGACCTGGTCGTTGACCAAGTTGGTGACTTTCACCGTAGGCGGGCCCGGTGTAAAAGTCATCGTGGCCGTGGCCGTGATCAACAGGTTGCTGTCAGTGAGATCCCTAGCGGTGAAAAGCGGCACCCCGGCCGTCACCGAAGTCACACTGAAAGTCACCACGCCGAAGGCGTTAGACACGCCTGAAGCCGCAGAAATCGTGTCTAACGCCGACCGGTTCGAGGTCAGCTTCACCGTTTTACCGGTGGCGGGATTGCCGCTACTGTCTAACAAGGTGACCGTCACCGTGGCAGCCGTGCTGCCGTCGGCAACCACTTCGCTGGGAGTGGCCGTCACCGTGGACAGGCTGGCACTGGCCGCCGGCGTCACACCGAGAACGATCACGCTGCCGGTGCCGGTCACAAAACTGCTAGTTGAAGTGTAGCTACCGACGGGAATCACCGCGCCGTTGACAGTGAGGAAACTGACAGTGAGCACGCCACCGGCACCGGTATCCACCTGGTGTTCGGTTTTCATCGTGAGCCCGAGAAGGGTGTCGCTGAAGCCATTCATTTCCAGATAGAAGGCACCCGTTCCGGCAGTGGTGGTGAGGATCGCGCTATCGCTGATTTGATTGCTTTTGAGAAGTTGAATGCGCACGACGGCATCCGTATTAACGGCAATGGTGCCCGCCAAGGCGTCCACGCCATCGGTCTTGTTCAATTGGACGCGCCCGCCTTCGAGGGTGACGCCATCCGGGCTGTTAGCCAGCGTGCCACCTAACTGAATATCGGGATACCAAGTGGCATCGTCGCGTCCCTGCAAACGGAGGGTGCCCGGTCCGGTGATCGCACCATTGTAGGTTTGAGAGTTTCCGCCGCCGTTGTTGATCGTGAACTGGAAGCCGTTGAGGTTCACGGATGCGGCAGCGGTGGTAGCGCCCCAATACGACGTCGCATTGGCGGTCAAACGCGCCGGGCCAGCGCCGACCACGGCATCCAAGCCCTGGGTCAGGGCTCCACTGATGTTGCGGCGATCGATCGTGGCGAAGGTCCATATCGGACCGGCGGTATTGCCAACGCTGTTTTTGGCTACAATCTGCCACTGGTAGTTTTCTAACGAGAGAACATCCGCAGTGAGCATGTATTGATTGAGGGCGAGATCCATGGCAATCGGAGTCACCGGTTTGGTGGCCGAGGCAAGCCACAGATAGACATCGTAGCTGGTCGCTTCGGTGGCGACCGCCCAGGTTAGTTGAGTGAGCGTCGCCGGATTGACGCTGCTAGCCGCATCGGCCGGAGCGGGACTGGCAAGCACGCCTGGCGGATTGACGACCACTGGCGGGCCGAAGTTGTCCACATCGATGTAGCCCGAGCCGGTGACAAACCCGCTGCTGGCATTGTAGGCGCCTTTGGGTTTACTGACACCACCGACCGTCAGGGTGGTGACTTTCAAAACGCCGCCAGTGCCGGTGTTCACATAGTGTCCGGTTTTGATGACAAGCCCACTGATGGTGTCGCTGAAGCCGCCCATGTCCAGATAGAAAGCCCCGCTGCTTGCAGTGCTGGTGAGGGTCGAAGCATCGTTGATCTGGTCACTCTTGAGCCATTGAATGCGCACGGTATTAGCGGTATTGACGGTGAGCGCACCCGCCAATGCGTCCACGCCGGCAGCCTTGTTCAACTGGACGCGCCCGTAATCGAAAGTGACTCCTGCCGGGCTGTTCGCCAGCGTACCGCCTAACTGAATATCGGGAGACCAATCGGCATCACCGCGTCCCTGAAAACGCAGGGTGCCGGGGCCTGTGAGCGCCCCATTGTAGGTTTGCGCATTGCCGCCGCCATTGTAAATCGTGAATTGGAAACCGTTGAGGATGACGTTGGACGCCGCAGTGGTGGGGTCCCAAAGCGTTTTCGTGTTCGCGATCAAACGCCCGGTGTTGCCCACGCCAACTAGCGTGTCGAGGGCGCTCGCCAAATCGCCGCTGAGATCCACCGTCACGACAACCGGTTTGAGCGCGAGCAAGAGACCACCATTTCTGCTAGAAGTCACGGTGACGGAACCCGCGCCCGTGGAACCGATGGCGGCTTTCGTCGCCCAAGCCGCACCGACCGAGGCATTGGTGGTCGCGTGATCGGACACTTCCGCGAGCGTCAGAAATCCGGGGGTCCCGGTCGCCCAAGGACCCCAAACGACCGAGGAGGTGCCACCCGACATGCCGCAAAGAATCACGGCGGCATTGGCCGATGCCGTGGTGATGGCGGCCGGCGTCAGTGACTTGCTTCCACTGGTATTGGCCTGATAGATTCCGGGCGTGACATCGAACGGCCCACTGGCCGCCGTGCCCGCTGGATCCACCCCGCCGGTGGCATCGACACCCGAGAAAGCCACGATGTCTCCCACGGCGTTGGCGGTGCCAGTGCCCAACGCAAATGCAAAGTTGGAACCCTCGGTGCCATCCGCCACGCGATACAGCACCGCGCCATAGGGATAATGAGTGGAGGTGCGCAAGTTTCCCGATTTGACCAGCGTCCAACCGGCACACACAGGCGTCGTCTGGACCGTGGCAACGGTCCCATAACAAGCCAAGGTCGCGAGCATCACATCGCCCGCGACCACCCCGGTGGGCTTGGGGATCGTGAGGGTGGTGCTGGTGGCCGTGGCAGTGGTCGTCGCCCCGCGCTGGGCTATGGCCGCTTGGCCGTTGGTCGCTCCCAAGGTCCAAACAACAATGGCGAGAAAAAGGGCGTGAACATCGGCAGAAATGGATTGGATCATCATGAAAATCGCGGAAGCGGTGGATAGGGGATGGATGGACGGGCGGTTCAGAAATGTGATCTCAATGCTTGAGGCGATGACAGGTTCGATATCGGGCGCACTCCTGCACCTGTGCTGCATTGTTCAAACCTATGATACAACACTCAGAAATCAAATGACAGCAAAAAAACGGCGCTACACGGCGGTCGCATTGCACGCCTAGGCTTATGGACGCAGACGCTTCCGCCAATAATCCGGCAGGACACTCGCGGGAAAATCGGCGGCCAACCGATTGCGAATATTCCTGACATCCTTGTCGGAAGGAACATCGCTGCAGCTCAAATCCATGACCACACTCCATGCACCCTTGATGCGCTTGAGGCAGGTGGTATAGACGATGTCCATCGAAATATCCACTGGGATGTTAGAACCGTCTTTGTTGACCGGAAAACCTTCGAAGCCGGCATAATCACCGTCCATTCGAAGAAACCTGACTTGAAAAACCATAGGGATTTTCAGTAGTTTTGGATTGTCTTTCCGGACATGCGCGCGCATCGCATCGCAGATGGCCTTGCGCTCGGTGGAACCAGGCGCGGGCGTGTAAGGTTTTGCATACAGCGCACTTGCGCTCAACAACATCATCACTGCCATTAATTTCGTTTTCATATCATGGGGTGTCGCTCGAAAGAGCATCCTGTTTTTTTGCTTAACTCGTCAAATCGATTCGATAACTTGTTCCCGCTTTACCACTTGACCCGATTCACCGAGGATCACAGGATAACGTAATGAACTTCCTCGTGGGCGTGGTTGCCGTCGGTTTCGTTTGGGCGGGCCTAACGGCATCCCTGCAGGCGGCCGCCATGACTGAAATGGATCTGGCCGACACCATGGAGCAATCCTACAATCAGGGGCAGGTCCTTCGCAGCGAGTTCACGCCGGTCGTGGAGATTTACCGCCGGGTCGCCCAAGCGGGTGACACCACGGCCATGTGCCGCCTGGCGGTTTGTTACTACGAGGGCAAGGGCGTGCCCGTGGATGTGAAAGAGGCGATCAAGTGGTTTGGAATCGCAGCGGACAAACAGAACCGACCGGCGCGCGACCGTCAGTTTGACATTCTCGTCCAACAACTCCAATACGCCCGCGCCAAGAGCGAAGACTTCGCGCCGCTGCGCGAGCCGTTAGAGTCACTCTCCAAATCCGGCGACGTGGAGGCCACCACCCGTCTGGGCATCATGACTGCAAAAGGCCTCGGCGGCATCACGGCCGATGCGCCTGGCTCAGTCGCACTCTATCAGTTAGCTGCCGAGAAGAATTCCCCCTTGGCCATGTATCGCCTCGGCTGTTGCTTGACAGACGGCATCTCTGGAATCGAGAAGAACGAGTCCAGCGGACTTGAATGGATTCAAAAGTCCGCCGACGCCGGTTGCTCGCAGGCCATCGGTTGGATGGGCGACGCCTACCTCAAAGGCAAGCTCGTGAAAAAGGATCCCGCCAAAGGACTCGAACTCACACGGCACGCGGCCATCATGGACAATGCGACGGCCCTGCTCCGCCTGGGCACCTACTACGATGACGGTGAGGACGGCAGCGATCCGGACTACCTCAGGGCCTTCAAGTGCTTCAGCCGTGCCGCGGAACTGGGCAGCCCAAAGAGTCTGGTGAAACTCGGCCTGATGCACAAGTCCGGGACAGGCACCCCGCGCGACCCGATTCTCGCCGTGCAGATTTTTCTGAGTCTTGCGATCACCGGCAATGCGGACGCGCAATACGAATCAGGCAGGTGCTTCTCTAACGGATGGGGTGTGAACCGGGATTCCGTCGAGGCCGTGCAGTGGTATTCCAAAGCCGCCGCCAAAAAACATCCCATGGCACTCGGCATGATGGGCTACATGCACCAACAAGGCTTGGGCGGCCTGAAGGTGGATTTGACCAAGGCGGTGGAGTTCTATCAGCAGGCGGCTGACAAGGGCGACCCGTTAGGAACCTGCCGTCTCGGATTTTGTTATCTGAATGGCACCGGCCTTGGCAAGGATCCCGCCAAGGCTTTTGAGTTGATGACCCAGGCCGCTGAAAAAAATCTGCCCTTGGCAATGAACGAACTGGGCTCGATGTATCTCATGGGAATCGGTTGCACCCAAGACGAGGCGCAGGCTAAGAAGTATATCGAGGCGGCGGCGGACAAAGGCGAAAAAACGGCCATGTATCAAATGGCCCGCAATTGTGAAACCGGAGGCATGGGCCTGCCAAAGGATCCTGAAAAGGCACTGGATTGGTATCGAAAGGCCGCCGACGCCAAGCAGAAGGATGCCATCAAACGGCTCGCAGAACTCGAGAAGGCGGACGACACCACGAGCCAACCTTCGTCATAGCACCCATTGCATCAAGGCTTTGAGGGCTTGAATTTCACGTGCCACCTGTAGAGTGACTGCGCTATACTCGCAGGCCTATTTTTAGGACCGCCATAATAAATAAAACCCTTGCCAGTACCGTTGCTGAAGGTTCCTTCTAACATACCCCCTTCAGGGACTCGGGCACGGACCTTGCCCTTGTCATCGATGGTGCCTGTGAACTTTTCGGAATTAACCGCGTCTCTGGCTTTTTTCTCCATATACATCGAAGCAAGGATGAATTTACCCGTCCAAGTCCCATTGACTGTCTTGCCTCTAATGACGAAATGCATCGTGCCTTTCGTCATGCCGCTGATTTCCCCATCGTAGTCCCCGTCGAAGTTTCCCGCGACGCCGTTGTAGGGGAGGACCACGACAACGACCTCCGCAGTGCGTTTGATCTCCGCCTTGAGCCCGGCGTTTTCGCCCGCGACCGCAGTGCCATTGCACCGCACTTCGAGCGTTACACTCACTGGATAACTGCCGGGCTTCTTGAACTCGTAAGTCTGGGTGAACGCCGGATCGCCGGAAGGCTTGTCCTTGAACTGAATCGACGTATACACATACACTTGCGATCCTGCCAGGATCTTCAAAATTTCCCTCATGCGGTCCGCGGTCTCGTAGAACTCCCCGTTAGAAATCGACGCCAACACGTCGACCGCCAGAGGTTTGCCGTCCGGGGGCATCGTGGCGGGGTTTGGTTCGTAGCTCAGGGTGAGCGGGTCCGCCCGCATCTTGTTGACCAGGCGGATATATTCTTTGCGATACCGGTCGCGGGCATTCTCCCAGAGCTTCATAATGACCGGGTAGTTCTTGGTGTAGATTGCCTCGGCGGACAGATTGTCGCCCTCGTTCAACGCCTCCCCTCCACTGCGGGTGGCGGCTTGTGCGGCGCGAGCGCGGACGAAAGCTTCAAGCCGGACATGGGTGTGAATGTGCGTCACCAGATCGTCGAGGGTGTATTCCAATTTACCGGTGCGCTCGAACCCCTTTTCGCGCCCTTGGGCCGTGTAAATACCGGCCACCAGGTCCATCGCTCCTTGCTTGTTAGCCACCATCGTCGCACCGCCTTCCTTGGCACCCTCCAAGCACTTGTCGGTAATCTCCGAGAGCAGCCCTGCCGGCAGCGACGCCAAGAGAGGGAATGCCTTTACTAAGGCCTCGGCAATGCTCCTTTCACCTGCGATCTTGCCTGTTTCGCTTGCCACCGCCGCCAACATCAGGGCGTCTAACAGAGTGCCAAGGGGCACCTTCTCCGCGGCCTCCATGAACTTCGACGCGAGGCTCCCACTGCGGAGGTCTTTGAGGATTCTTTCCAGCATCGCTGCTTGTGCCGGCCCTGCTTGTTCCAGACGCGTGATGATGGACGCTTCCAGGCGCCCGACCTTCATGGCCTCTTCGATGCGTCCCGCCAATTGGGTCATGTCGCCGCGGGTGCGAAGCTCCGTGATGAGTGTTTGGAGTTCCTTTCGCATCGCGTCGTTCGGGCCAACACCCGCCAACTCGCGGGCCTTGCTCAGGTCGCGGTCTAACCGTTCCAAGTGCTTGGCCAAGTCTCTCGGCAGGCCCGCCTTGAGGTCTTGGGCGGCGAGCTCGGCCCAACCGCTCGCGGTGTGACTCATGCCCTGTGCGGAAAACTTTGCCTGCCCTTCGGCCATGTGCGCCAGGTCCGCCGCGCCGGAGTATACTTTCCCGTTTTTGGCAGTATAAAACAACTTCCCCTTCGTTTGTTCGTAATGCTGTGTCCACGCCTTGGAGCCCTCGCCATACAGGCCTTCGGAGTATTTGGCGGCCGCTTGGGCGTCCACAGTGCCGGTGAAACTGAGGGTCGGAACTGCATTGAGCGCTTGGTATTGCCTGGCCGCGTCGGCGGCGTCTTCCACGCAGTTCATCAACTGCGTGGGCGGGTAGAGGTTGGTCTTGGCGAGCATCTTTTCAGCCCCTGCGCCAAACTCCTTCTGCATCAATTCGCGCATCACCTCACGGCTGCTTTTCCAGATGTCACGCGCAGCCTCATTGCTGGTGCCTTTGGGCATCAACAAGCGCATGTCCTGATCCGATACGCCCGACACGTAGTTCGTGCCGGGGATCCATGACCCCAGGCCGATCACTTGATGACCGGTCTTTCCGACAAATTCCTTCAGCACGTTTTGCATCCGGACGTTGTCCGGCAACTGCGCCAGCCCAACGCCGGGCAGAACCCACAACAGGAGCAGCAGAGCCCATATACCCGCCCCGCCCAAACTCCTGTTAGAAATTGGCATTCCCGTAAAAGTCCATCGGGCATTCGGAAAAAACCGAAGAAACAAAAATCTCCAAATGGCGGCTTGGGGCAAGGAGCAGGAGTTGATTGCGGTATTCATGAAAAAAATTCTTTGATGATGAAACTAACTGCCCTGTCCGCTTTTCCAAGATATTTCGTTGGGATATTCTTACTCGCGGCCTCTGCCATGAGAGCCCGCAGGTACAAGTGGATTCGATAACCATGGATCCCAGTCAATCGGCGCTTGATGATGCGTCCGTTGCGGTTTAGTCCCTGCGAGCCGATTCATGCCCCTTTCCTCATTTTCCATTCCATCGCCGGTGCTGCAACACGAGGTGACGCGCCGTCGATCGTTCGCGATTATCTCGCATCCGGACGCCGGCAAGACCACGCTCACCGAGAAATTCCTGCTCTACGGCGGAGCCCTCAATCTGGCAGGCAGCGTCACCGCGAGGAAAAACCAGCGGGCCACCACCTCGGACTGGATGGAGTTGGAAAAACAACGCGGCATTTCCGTGAGTTCCACCGTGCTGCAGTTTGAATACAAGGATTGCGTGGTGAACATCCTGGACACTCCGGGCCACAAGGATTTTTCGGAAGATACCTATCGCGTTCTAACAGCCGTGGACGCCGCCATCATGGTCGTGGACGCCGGCAAGGGCATCGAAAGCCAGACCCGCAAACTCTTCGAAGTCTGCCGACGCCGCGGCGTGCCGATCTTTACCTTTATGAACAAGATGGACCGCCCGGCCAGGCCGTCCTTGGATCTGTTAGATGAACTCGAAAGCGTGCTTGGCATCCACGCCTACCCACTCAACTGGCCGCTGGGCGATGGCCCCCGCTTCAAAGGCGTCTACGACCGCGAACTCCAACAAGTCCATTTGTTCCAACGCACGGTGCACGGTGCCTTCCGTGCTCCTGTCGCCGTGTCGGGCATCGGGGACGAAAGCGTCCAAGCGGCTGTGGAGGCGGGCACCTATCAACAAGTCTGTGATGAGCTAGAGTTGTTAGAAGGTGCCGGTGCCCGCTTTGATGCGGCGAAGGTGCTGGCGGGGGAATTGACGCCCGTGTTTTTTGGAAGCGCGGCGAACAACTTCGGCGTGCAACTTCTGCTAGACCGCTTTCTTGAACTCGCGCCGCCGCCGCCGCCGCGGGTCAGCGGCAAGTTGACGATCCATCCCGCCTCGGAGGAATTTTCCGCGTTCGTATTCAAGATCCAGGCGAACATGAACCCGAAACACCGGGACCGCGTCGCCTTCGTCCGCATCGTGTCGGGCAAGTTCGAGCGCGACATGAACGTGCTCAACACGCGCAGCGGCGAACGCATGCGCCTCGGCAATTCACAGCGGCTCTTCGCCCGCGAACGCGAAACCGTGGACGCCGCCTACGCCGGCGATGTCGTCGGCCTGGTGGGCAATTACGATTTGCTGATCGGTGACACCCTGGCATCACGCAAGGGCGTGACGTTTCACGAGATCCCACGCTTCGCGCCCGAATGCTTTTCCTATCTGCACAACAAGAGCACCGCAAAATACAAACGCTTCCGCGATGGACTCGCGCAGTTTCTCAAGGAAGGCGTCGCCAGCGAGTATCAGCTGCTCGATGCCGGACCGTCCCAGGTGCCGCTGTTAGGTGCGGTCGGCCCGCTCCAATTCGAAGTGCTCCAATACCGGCTCGAAGGCGAATACGCCGCCGAAACCCGCTTGGAACCTGCCGCCTGGTCGCTCGCCCGCTGGCTCAAGCCGCTGCACGGCAACCCACTCGCCCCCGAGGCGCGCCCGGCGCTTTCCTTAGGGGTGGCGCTGGCTCGCGATGCCAACGGCTGGCTGGTTGCCCTGCTTCCAAGTGAGTGGGCCCTCAAAACCTTCACGGACAAAAACGAGGACTGGCAGATCTCCGATCAGCCGTTTCCACCACCATCGGCGGAACTGACTCACCATTCCTGAAACGCGCCCCGGTGCCCTTCCCTGAAACGCGCGCCTGTGGCGCCCTAACCGATCACTTCAGGCCAATCGGTGTGAAACATTTCACCACGCGGCTTGTCGGTGCGCTCGTATGTGTGGGCACCGAAGAAGTCCCGTTGCGCTTGGAGCAGGTTGGCGGGCAGCACTTCACTACGGTAACTATCGTAGTAACCGAGCGACGCGCTGAAGGCGGGCACCGGAATGCCGGCCAGCGTGGCCATGGAGATGACTTCACGCCAGTTCTGTTGGAACGCGTTGAGCAGGTCTTTAAAGAACGGAGCCAGCATCAGGTTGGTGAGGGACGGGTTGGCGCGATAGGCGTCGGTGATGCGGTTGAGGAAGCGGGCGCGGATGATGCACCCTCCGCGCCAGATGGCGGCGATTTTCGAGAGGTCGAGCTTCCATCCCTGCTGGGCGCTCATGGTGGTGATGAGATCCAATCCCTGGGCATAGGAAATGATCTTCGAGGCAAAGAGCGCATCATGCACTTGCTGGACCAACTTCGCCTTGTCCGCGGAAATTTCTGGTTTCGGTCCTAACAGCTCCTTGCTGGCGGCAACGCGCGCGTCCTTCATCGACGAGAGAATGCGGGCTTCCACGGCGGCATTGATAGTCGAAATGACCACGGCGTTTTCGACCGCATTGAGAAGCGTCCATTTGCCGGTGCCCTTTTGGCCGGCCGTGTCGAGAATGAGCTCGACAAGCGGCATGCCGGTGAGCGGGTCGGATTGTTTGAAAATCTCCGCGGTGATCTGAATGAGATAACTTTCAAGATCGCCCGCGTTCCAATCGGTGAACACGGTGGCGAGTTCGGCGGCACTGAAGCCCGCGGCTTTGAAAATGTTGTAGGCCTCACAGATGAGCTGCATATCGCCATATTCAATGCCATTGTGAATCATCTTCACGAAGTGACCGGCCCCGCCAGGCCCGATGTGTACGACGCAAGGTTCACCGTCCACTTTGGCGGCGATGCTCTCGAAAATCGGCTGCATGACATCCCACGTGGACGGCGGGCCGCCGGGCATGATGGCGGGCCCCTTGCGCGCGCCTTCCTCCCCGCCCGATACGCCGGCCCCGATGAAGCGGAAACCGAGATCACCCAGCCATTTGTCACGGCGCTCGGTGTCGGTGTAGAGTGAATTTCCGCCGTCTATGATGATGTCGCCGCGATCTAACAAGGGAAGGAGTTGTTCGATGACCGCGTCCACCGGCGCGCCTGCCTTGACCATGATCATCACCTTGCGCGGGGTGGCGAGGGATTCGACAAATCCCGCAAGACTCACAGAACCCACAATTTTTTTGTCAGGATGCGCGGCGACGAAGGCGTCGGTCACCGCGGTGGTCCGGTTATAGACCGAAACCTGGAAGCCGCGGGATTCCACGTTGAGAACGAGATTCTGGCCCATGACGGCCAGACCAATCAATCCGAAGTCGCTGTTGCTCATAAGATAGGTGCCGTTGATGAGGCGCGCGCGATTTAGCGGACTGAACCGTTTGCTGCAACCCATTGTTGCCATCAGGGGATGAATTTCCCATATTGTCCGCGTGAACCTACCGAATGCCATCACGCTCTCCCGTCTTGTCCTGACGGCTGTCTTTGTCGCGGGCACCACTTTTGAGAGCCCGCTCGGCCGATGGCTCGCCATGGTTTCTTTCGTGATCGCGGCGATCAGTGACTTTGTCGACGGCTGGCTGGCACGCAAACTCGGCTTGGTCACCCCGATGGGAAAACTGCTCGATCCCGTGGCGGACAAGGTGTTGGTCTGCTCCGCGTTTGTCTATCTGAGTGCACAGGGATCGGTCGGCTGTCCGGTCTGGGTCACCGCGTTGATTCTGGCGCGCGAGTTTCTGGTCACCGCATTGCGGCAAATCGCCATCGAAGTCGGCTATGTCATCGCCGCCGACCGCCTCGGAAAATGGAAAACCGGGCTGCAACTGACGTTTTGCATCACCTGCCTCGTCGGTTTCGCGTTCCAATCCCTCGATCCTCACAATCTTTTCGTCGCGCTGATCCAATACCTGTCGTCCCCGAACGGATGGCTGGTGCCGCTCTCCCTCTGGTTGGCACTCGGCCTTACCTTGCTTTCCGGCTGGAATTATGTCTGGACCTGCCGCCACCTCCTGCGCCCCCCATCATAGCTTCCTTTCGGCACACGGCCTCGGGCTGACCCCCAAGCCCGCCAAGCTTTGCGCTTTCTAGCAGACTATCGGTTTCAAATCTTCGATCATACGTGCGCGGTGGATGCTGATCCTGGTGTTTTTGTTGGCGGCAACGGGTGTCCTGCTGTGGTGGAGGCACCCGTCAGGCATGGTTGGTGTCTGGTTAGATTTTGACACCTCCATTATCCAGCCATGGCCGAGCACTAACAAGCCCCATCTCGGGCCCATGGAGGGGGGCTGCGACTCATTTTTTCTTCACGCCCTCAAGTGCCCTAACAAGTCGTTCCACCTCCGGCCGCCGTTCGGTGACTTTCCGGTTCCACCCGAGTCGCAGCGTGCGTTGATGCTTTTCGAGGCCAGGTAGCGCATGACCCAGGCAACCGGTTGCTTTCCCTTGCCTGGCTTGCCAATCAAAGGAATCAGAAACTCCCGGATCACCACTTCGCCCGCGCCCACCGTGATCGGTCGGCGCAGGCCACGCGCCTCGGCGGAAACTTCCTCCACATCTCGCACAAAACGCCCGCAGGAATCCGCTAGACGCTGCGCCGCACGTGTCGGCTGAAACGGTTTCTTCGTTCGATCCAGCAATTGCAGTCCCATTGCTTTCTCAAGCTCTCCGATCTGTCGGCTGATTTGGCTTTGGACGTTGGGATCTCCCTTGGCTGCTAGGCCGATGCTTCCTGCCCGCACCACCTTTTCCAAGGTCTGCAACCGATCCAACGAAACACCGTTCTTCGAGAGAATAACCGATGCGTTTGGAACGCTGCTTTCGTGGTCTGATCAGGTTCATATCATCGATTATTCGCTTGGAGCTAATTGGGGAGATAGGGACGGCACTCGAAACAGTAACTATGCCGGCGCAATCCCTCACTGGTGCTCTTTTTTTCGGTCACTCAGACGGGAAATGCGGGTCGTTATCCGGACATTGGCTCCGCGAGGTTTCGAATCTGGAGGAGATGAATTCAAGGAGCTAATCGCAGATATTGAGCAGGAATTCATGAAGAATTTAGGCGGTTCCAAAATCCAGGTAATAGTTGAGATCAGCGATAAGGTACATTCTCGCTTTCTTCATGCCTGTGGATTTTTCATCGATATCGACCGAGGGATCGACATCTGTTACAAGAACGGATCAGTTCGAAGGACGTCATTCGGTTTCAAGAGTGATAAGGAACTCGAATCTGAGCTAATGCGGAACTGAGATTCTACTGAACTGGCGGGATTCTTGTGCCCGGATCGATCGTCACGCCGCGTGCGGCTGGACTTCGCGTTCGATCCGTTCGCCGTTCTCGCGGGCGGCGCGCATCAGTTCGTAGTCCAACTGGAGGCGGAGCCAGAAGCCGGGAGAGGTTCCGAAGTAGCGGCTGAATCGCAGGTCGTATTCCGGCGTGCAGCGGCGACGGTTCTTTTTCATATCGGTGAGGTGGGGGGAGGGAATGCCGGTCAAGCGTTTTTGAGTTACCACTCTTTATCAGGCGCTTGAAAAGAGTAGTAACCGTTCTTAAAACGACCCCCTATCACGGTCGGCGCGATCTACTAGGCTCGGGCCATGTCGTTTGCAAAATCACCCCTGAGACGGGGACGTAACGGACGGACTGAGAATCGTTACAATAGGACGGTCATTTATCGCGGTAATATTCATTCAGACCAAGTTAAGTTTGGCCTGATGAGGTAGGATTCTCGATCCCAGATCGATCTTGGCCTCGAATTCTTCCAATGCCTCCTTCGGGCAGTTAGAGAGCAAAGGGATTACGTCATCAATCTGGCGCAGGGTGATGCATTCCTGGGCGGGAGAGAGATATACGACCACTTTCTTGCGCCGCTCCAAGAGGTTGAGGATGTTGTTGAGGGTGCCCTTGCTCACGCCATCCCACAGCATGAAGCCGTAATCGGCCTGTTCCGCCATAGCAAGGTCCTTCGCCGCGTGAAAGAAGAAGTCTTTCTTCTTGGATTTGGGGACGATCCGCCGGGTTTGCCAACGCCCGAGGTTGTTGCGAGGTTCCTCGCTCGAGTGAAAGACGGTGATCTTTGAGTAGGCACGCACCGCAAACCATCGTTGGGCGGCTTTGTCGGCACCGTTGGCGTCGCCGACAAACACCCACAGTCCGGCATCCAGAATGGCTTGGAGACGAATGCGAACCACCTCATTGAAACGTGTGACGTCCCTGGATCCTCCAATAAAAACCGTATTCATCGATTGCTGCGTGTCTTGGTAAGTGTAATCGCCACAAGCGATTTCGCACGTCCGTTTTTAAGAATTTCACGTGCGGCTTCGGAAAGGGTTGCTCCGGAACGGAACAAATCGTCAAGAAGCAGGACTATTCGACCCTCCAGAATCTGCGGCAAAGCGCGGAACGCCCCATTGAGAAGATTCTGGCGCTTGCTGAGATCATAGACCGATTTTAGTTCTTCGGTCTGACGAACTTTCACCAGCGCTTCCGGACGATATTGGCATGACAGACGTTCCGCTACACCCTTTGCGATTTCA
>CAIYYV010000222.1 GCA_903930425.1 Akkermansiaceae bacterium
AAATCCATCAACAAGCGCGTCACGTCCCCATGAATCAACGGCGTCCGAAATCTCATCGTAAAGGCCTGCGCCAAATTCAACGACCCAGGTTCCCACCCCTCAGCGGACGTCACTACCTCCTCCGACCCCGCAAACAACTCCCGATACGCCTCCGGCACCGCGCAGGTCGCGTTCTCGCAACTGAATAGATAGCTTGTCATCTGGCTTGTCATCTCCTCTGTGTGCTCTGCTCTGAATTCATTCCCATTTCAACAACCACAAGCATCTTGCCCAGATCCCCCCCTGAAAGCAATCCCAGACAACACTCGCACAGCCGACCCCAACGTCCCCACAGTGCCACAGACGAATAATAGGAAAATCCTTGCAAGTTCCGAGGAACAGCTTAAGGTTTGGCCATGAACGACAGCACAAGGGAACAGTCGAGGGGCGAGATGACGTCGATGACGCAGAAACCGCGGAAAGGACGTCGCTTGTTGGCGCCGTGGAAGGATTCGTTAGAAAAGCCGGTGATGTATCATTGCGTGACGCGAGTGGTGGACCGGCGGTTTGCGTTTGGGGTGGATGACAAGGAGAAATTCCGGACATTCATGCGGATGCAGGAAAACTTCACGGGGTGTCGTGTACTGACGTATTGCGTGATGTGCAATCACGTTCATTTGCTGATAGAGGTGCCACCGATTGGGGCGAATGGCTTATCAGACGAGGAGTTACTTCTACGGATGAAGCACGTGCACAATGAGGTGGCCGTGGCAGATGTGGCGCGGCGGTTAGAGGAGTACCGGAAAGCCGGAAGGGATGAGGCGGCAAGAGAATTGCACAGGAGCATTACATACCGCATGCACGATCTTGGAGAATTCATGAAAGCATTGCTCCAGCGGTTTTCGAGGTGGTTTAATGTGCAGCACGAACGGACAGGCACCTTATGGGAGTCGCGTTTCAAAAGCGTGCTGGTGGAAGACGGAGTGGCAGCCAAAACCATGGCGGCCTATATTGATTTGAACCCAGTCCGGGCGGGGATGGTCGAGGATCCTGCCGCGTATCGCTGGAGCAGCTATGGAGAGGCGATGGGCGGCGGGGCTAGGGGGGATGGGAAAAAGGCGCGCGCAGGCTTGGTGCGGGCGATCTTGGCACACAAAGGGTGCGCGGCAGATGCCAGGCATTGGCCGGGAAAGGTGTCGAAGGAATACCGGATGATGTTGTTAGAGGGGGCAGAGGAAAAGCTAGACGAGCACGTGAGTGCCTCTGGTGAGATCGAAGTGAGAGTGGTGCGGAAGGGGATGAAGAAACCGTTAGTGGACGCGGAGCTTGCATTGTTAGAAAAGAGCCGCGATGTGGGGATGAGCCAGATGCTGCGCTGCCGAGTTCGATATTTCACGGACGGGGCGGTGATCGGGAGTCGGTCCTTTGTTGACGAGGTGTTTCGATCGTGCCGAGGCCGGTTCGGTGAGAAACGCAAGGACGGCGCACGGAAATGGCGCGGGGCCGGTGCCGCTGCGGCCGGCATCCTCTGGAGCGCGCGGGATTTGCAAAAAGGAATCGGCTGAAAAAACCAACTCACAGTCTACCGGCGATGTGGATATCTACATAACAATTGGCGAGAGCCACTGGAAAATCCCCGGCCGTAGAATCCAATGTGAGAATTCCCGCAGCGCCGAGGTTGGCGAGGATTTCACGGCGCTCTTTGAGATAAAGATCTGCGGCTAAAAAGCGCAAGGCAGATTCGAATGATCGGACCGGTTCGGCAAAGGCGTGCTGCGCAGCGGTCTCGCGCATGCTGGCGAGCAGCACGAGGTGACGGCTGTTGAGTGCCTGAATCGCTGGGATCAACTCATTTCCATCTTCGCCCCGCAGGTTAGTGAGCAGGATGATGAGCGAGCGTCGGCGTTGGCGGGCCATCAATTGTTCGACTGCCGCCGAGAAATCGCTCGGTGAGGGTGTCGTTTGGTAATCGTAGAGGTGGTTGAGGAGGACAGGCATCGCATGAGAGCCTTTCATGGGCGGGAGCCAGCGGTCGGAGCCACCGAACGATTTGACTGCGATTTGATCGCCCTGGCGCAACGCTACATAAGCGACGAGAAGGATCGCGTTGAGAACATGATCAAACTGTGGGCTGCCATTATCAAGCGCGCGCATCCGCCGACCAGTGTCTAACATAAATACAACTGACTGGTTGCGTTGTTCCTGAAAATCCCTACTGATGAGTAATTGTCTGCGTGACGAGGCCTTCCAATCGATTTGTGAGAGCGGGTCGCCATGACGGTAATCACGGAGTTGATGGAAATCCCGACTGGATCCAGGGCGTGGGCGGCGGACGATGCCGAGTGGATTTTCGCGGTGGAGCATTGCGAGCAGTGCGAATTGGATGACCGGTTCGTAGTTTGGATAAACCCTGATGGTTTCCGGCGCGAGGTAATGGGATAGATGTGACCAGAATCCGAATGGCGAGAGGCGGCGAATTTGGACGGGGCCGAAGATGGCCTCGCCACGCTTCAACAACTTGATTTGATAAAGAATGCGAATTTCACTTTGTGGCGGAATACTTCCCGACCATGGCAGGAGATCAGCGGTCGCCGATTGGGGGATGCCGTCGAACACATCAATCTGAACGGGATATGGGCCAGGATTTCGCAATGTCAATCCGACCTCGGTGGGTTGGGCGAGAGCCAATCGAGAGGGTAGTTGCCGATCGATATCGAGAGGTGGGGACCACGTGAGGCGGAAAGCATCGATCAGCACCGCGCCAAGGCAAGCAGCACCAATGAAAGCCCATGCGGGTGTTAGCGACGGAAGGCACACAAAGCCCACGGCAAGGAAAGAGCATCCTGTGGCGAGTGCTAGCAGGCGAAAGGTCGGGGTCATGATATCATATGATCATTGCATTTAACGTCTTGGGGCCGGAACGCTATCCACGATGGCGAGCAGGACATGATCGACTTCCTGGCCGCTGATGGCGACATCAGGTGTAAGTTGCACGCGATGGCGAAGCACGGGAATGGCGGCACGTTTGACATCGTCAGGGGTGATGAATCCCCTTCCCTCAAGGACTGCGAAGGCTTTTCCTATTCGAACAAGACTGATCGCCGCTCGGGTTCCCGCGCCGAGAGAGATGGCCTTGGATTCGCGGGTCGCCTGAGCGAGGGCGACAGCGTATGAGACCACCTCATGGGTTGTTAGAACTGATGCTGTGGTTTGCTGGGCCGCGATAATTTCGTGGGGTCCGCAGACTATTGAGACGCCGTTAACGAGAGCACCCGGATTATCGGATGATACGCGGGCCACGATACTGCATTCCGCCTCGTGGGTTGGGTAACCGATGAGCACTTTCATGATAAACCGGTCGAGTTGCGCCTCAGGGAGCGGGTAGGTGCCCTCGTGTTCGATGGGATTCTGGGTCGCAAGGGTCATGAATGGTGGTGATAGTTTCAAGGTTTCACCATCGATAGTGACCTGAAGTTCCTGCATGACTTCGAGCAAAGCCGCCTGGGTTTTTGCCGGGGCGCGATTGACTTCATCGGCTAACAAGAGGTTAGTGAAGATGGGGCCCTTGCGGAGTTGGAACGTCTGGCTTTTCATATCGAACAGACGGAATCCGGTGACGTCCGAAGGCATGAGATCCGGCGTGAATTGGATTCGAGTTGAGGTGCCACCGAAGGTATGGGCCAAAGTGGTGGCAAGGAGTGTTTTTCCAAGTCCGGGTTTTCCTTCGAGGAGGACGTGACCGCCGGCGAGCAGGGCGGCGAGCACTTGGTCGATGACGGTATCCTGGCCAAGAATCACGCTGCGGATTTCATGGCGAAGTCGTTGAATTAAAAGCATCAAGCCGTCGACAGGTAGGGTGTCTATTTCGGATTGGGGCAAGGTATTTTGGGTCATGGCAAGGGTGGATTGTGGAGGACTTTTAGCAATTGTTGGAGATCGGCAGTGACATGAGCGAGCGATTCACGGTCGTTAGAAGGGGCCTCGGTCAGTGCGCGGAAAACGCGGGCGTGCGGAAGGCCTGATCGGCTGGAAAGAAACTGATAGAAATTCAAATCCGGCTGGGTGTCATGACCACGGCATCGCAATCCGAGTTCGACAATTTTTTGGCGGAGGGGAGAGATGAGAGATTCCGATCGATCAAACCGCCAATGGAAATCACCAATGGCATCGAGATGGTGAGAATAATCCATGAGTTCTGGACGAGCATCTGCGGCTTCGACAGGGCCAAAACGAGTTAAATTTTTCCAAAGCCAGAGCAGCACGGACAGGGCGACCACTAACAGCACTGGCCAAAGGCGATCGATGAGTAATTTCCAAAAGGAAAGTCCCGAACTGCGCATGATGGCAACTGGTCCGTGGTAATTCATTGCCATAACGAGTGAATTTAGCAGGGCGGCGTTCTCGTTATCCGCGATCCATCGATTGCGGAACAAGCGACCGTCTGTGAGGACAGTGATGCGTCCATTTCCGGAGGTGACAGAGGCGAAGACGCCCGCTGGTTGTTCGAGAATGGCCACAGAGGTATTGGATTGTGCATCGACGCAATAAGTGACGCCACTGAACTTGATTTCGCGAGCGGAGGTATCGATTTTCTTGGGTTTCGGAGGGGTAAGGACGAGGCCGGATCGTTTCAGCATTGAGAGGAGAGCCGATTGCAATACGGGTTGCGGGTGATTTCTCGACCAATCGTTAGAGGACTCGTCGGCAAACTCAACGAGGAGAATCAGATGTCCGCCCATCTGCACCCATGTTTCGAATCGGCGGGTGAAACCTTCATTATTGAGGATGGATGCGGGGATGATCCAGACCGAGTCATTGGATGTGGGCGCGGTCCAGGAGATCACAGAGCGGACCTGAAAGCCCATTCGGCAGAGAAAGCGTTCCGATGCAAGCCAGGGATTGATGCGAGCGATTCCCTTATATCCGATTTCGCGTTGGACCTCGGTGGAATCACAAGCTGATAGAACGAGAGCGGCAGTGATGATGACGAGCAAGCGGATCACAGCTTGCTCCTTTCGATGAACGGCCACTGTTGGCATAGATCCGCCACTTCGTGTTCTGTGGGCATCAGTCCGGCATAAGCAAGGCGGCTCCAAGTGTCAGTGATGCGGCGAAAATAATCGGGATAGGCATGCGGACCGGCATGGTTGACGCGTCGCAAGCAATCGTTCTCGGTATCGGATTCTAGGATAGGGACATGAGCGCGAGTGATCGCTTGGAAAATGGCACCGCGGTAGAGCAATGCTAAGGCCTCCTTGGGAAGATCTTGTTGCCAAAGGGCCCAAGCTGCGGCCGGCATATCATGTGGTAGGGTCTCCGAGGAAATGATCCTTCCGATGATGATACGAGAGGTGTCGGCGACTGCGGGTTTTGCCATGCGAATTCGACGGCTTTTGAAAGCGCGTTGATTTTTCCAAAGCAGCCAGAGGATTGTCACGATGATGAGAGCCAGAGCGGAGGACATCAGGACGGAACCCATCCAGTCGGGCATTCGCCAATCCCATGAAAGCGAGTGATTTGAGGGATTTGGCACATTATCTATCACTGTATGAACTTTGAAGGCCTCGTCAGTCATGACTTCGCGGATGATCTGAGCTGGGTCTCGCTCGGTTGCAGCCAGAGAAGTCAAAGGCATGCATCCTACGCACAGCAAAAAAACCAAGTGGGCCGGTTTTCCGAGTCTCAATGCGAAGCGTTTAAAGGCCAGTTCGACATCCCATCCCTCGATCCATGTTCGGTTGTTAAGGTAAACGCCGAAGCCTGCGCCGGTGATAAAAACGTCTGTTAGAGACATCGCAAGCATAAAACAAACGACAAATGCGCGGAGGATGAGGCATGGGAGCGCCGACGGATTTTCGGGATCCCAGCTTTCGATGGCGACGCGCCAGGAAGTATCCAGTCCATCGGGGATAAAGATTTTAGCAAGCATGATGCATGCGATGCCGAGCCAGCAGGCCACGGTGTCAGAGACAAGATAGAGCCAGATGACGACTCCTTCGCTACGGCGGGTGATTTGGCGGCAGCGCAGTTTATAGGGTTTGCCGCGCAGGCGCTCGAGGTCTTCCACGGCGAGAGTGACCGGGAGCCAAGGTGAAAACCGTGCCCAGATGAATCGATAGAAAAATCTTCGTGTCCATGCGGCCGGGATTTGGGACAGTGAAAGCTGTGCGGATGGGAGTTCGCCAAACAAGCGTCGGCTCAGCTCAAAGAGGACAAGGCGTGAACCCGCGGGTTTCCACCACCAAAATGTCATGAGCCAGAGGACAGGAGATTCCCAGAGCCACCAGCCTGCGGCGGCCATGGGCAAAAGGAGAGCGAGCCACCAGACAGCAAAGCAGCGCCAGAAATCACGGCGGACCATGGCCAAGCCGAGGTCGATCGCCTCCCAATCGCCGCGAGGTCGGATTTCGGCGGTTACCGAATCAAGTTTCATGATCCCCCTTTCTACCGGCGAGCGTGAAGTAGACAGTGATGAGAATCCAACCGGCAAGACCAAAGGCATACTTGGCATCGACTGGGATTCGCTGGGCGGACCAGAACCCCTCGATCGCTGCGGCAAGGAGAGTCATGAGAGCGGCGCCATAGATCAAGGGCAGTGAGAGCCTTGATGCTGCCGCGAGTGCACGGACACGCGGAAGGCGGCCTGGTTTCAGGATGGCGAGGCCAAGTCGCATTCCGGCCATTCCTGAAACCACCATGCCGGACAATTCGAACGGAGCATGTCCGCTGACGAAGGACCAGAATGATTCCGGATTACACGCGTAGTTGACATAGCCTGCTGCGGCGCCGAGATGGAGGCCGTTAAACAGCAGGAAAAACATGGTGCCAAGGCCTGCCAGGATGCCCCCGGCGAATATTTGGAAGTCGATTGCAACATTGTGATAGATATAAAAACAAAACATCATAAAATTCGATCCATACTCGGATCTCAGATATTCGATTTGTTGGTCTTTGCCGGCATACATTTGTTCCATGGAGGCCATTCCATCGGCACCGAGCACCGACTGGACCCAGGCAATGTCATGGAGTGATGAGAATAACATGACGGCAAAAGGCAGCCAGAACATGAGTTGGCAAAGCCAAAACAGGCGCCATTCGCGCCGGATGATCCGTGGAAATCCGACAGTCACAAAAGTGAGCAGGTGTTTCCAATGAACGCGGCGCATCCGATAGATCACGTTGTAGCCGCGGATGACCGATGCGTTCAAGCGATCGGTCAGGCGGGATCCATACATTCGGGACTTCGCCAAAGAGAGGTCCACACACAATTCGCGGAAGCGGCGGGGCATTTGTGTGGCCTCGGGAGGCAACGTGCCATTTTCCAGTTGTTGCACCAAGCGCTCGTATTCCAACCAGCGTTGCTGGTGCTTGTGTTCGAAATCTCCAGAGGTCATGAGGCGGGTATCGGGAGCCGCGATGGCAGATAGCGCACAGCATCTTGCTGCAAGGAATCGATTCCGTCGATGCTCAACTTGTAAGGTTTTCAAAGCTTCGGTCGGGTTCGATTCTCGTTGGTTCTTCGATGGGGGAGGCAAAATGAGTCAGGAGCATCGATGTTGCTTGAATCCTCATCCTGCTGTGGTTTAACTCCTGCCGTGAAGACTCTCACCAGCCTTATGTTGATGTTGTTTCTGGGTGCCTGTGCAGGTCCGCCTGACACGCTCGTTGTCAAGCAATCCCTGATTCGCGATCAAGTTCGAAAGCCCAATGACGAGCCGATGGTGCGCATGGAAAAAGAACGCCGTCTCCGTGGCGCTGTCAGCATGGAAGCGCGCCGTCAGAAACTGGGGCAATATTATACTTTGGCCTGGCATGATCCCACAGGAGTCGGCCATGGCGCTGTGGAGCTGGTTTTTCAATACCAGCAGGGCGGCACCGCCAGTGTAGTAAAACGGATGAGCCGTGAATTTTCCGAAGCCACCGGGCAAGGAATTGCGGAATTCGCGGTCATCGGCGACGATTATTTCAAAGGAGGGAAGGTGCTCGCATGGAAGGCGACTTTGCGTCGTGGCGGGCGCGAGTTGGCGACCCGGCGCTCGTATCTCTGGCAGTAGCGGTGATTTCCAAGATGGATGGTTGACCAGTGAGCACCCCAATTTTATACTTACCATTGATTCGGCCGGGAAAACTCCAGCCATTTTGTTGTGACAACGAATCGTTCCATTTCAATCGGTATTTTCGAAGGATTCAGTTGGATCCGATGTGAAGGGAAAGGTTCGTTCGTGAACAGTCCTGTGGTGAAGACCTTTGGAGACGAACGGATCGCGGCTGGGGAAGTATGCATTGTGGTGGATCTGAGCGAGTGCACCGGGATGGACTCCACTTTTATGGGAACTCTTGCGGGGATGGCTTCACGCCTTACGGCATCGCAAGGTGGCGTCCTTCAAATCGCTGGATCCAACGACCGCAATCACCGCTCGCTTGAGGATTTAGGCTTGGATTTTCTAATGGAAATCAATCCACCTTCCGCCATCTGGCACGGCAAAGAGGAAATGATCCGGGGCCGACTTCAAGTGTCGATGCCTGCCGGTTCCGTCGGCCAGATCCAGCGAGCCCGGCACGTTTTGGACGCCCATCTGCTTCTTTCGGAGATGAATGACAAGAACGCGCGCGAATTTGACGATGTAGTCACATTGCTAAAAAGCGAGTTGACGGGAAAAGAGAAGCTGGCGGAAAACGATCAGTCGAAGTAGGAATTGGGAAAGACACGCCCGAAATGTTGATTCCCTTCGAGATACCGGAACCCACGACGCTCATTCTTGGCATTTGTGCCGTCGGTTTGATCGTGTTGGTGTTTGCTTTGCGCAATCAGCGGCTGCGCAATCACTCGGCACGCCGAAGATTTCACGATTTTGAAGGCAAGGAGCAGCGCATGTTCACCTTTCTGCACGAACTGGGGCTCGCCATTGAGAACGATCCCTCTCCCACAATGCTTTCACGCATCATTGTGGACGGCATCGAAAAAGTGATCAAAGCCCGCGGGGGAGCCATCTATTTTTTCGGAGCTGAGAAGGGTTTTTTGTATCCCTCATATATTTCCGAAAACTGTCCACCGTTGATTGGAATCCCTGTTGAGGTGCGCAAAAAGGCGGAGCATGACCCACGCGCGCTTGAAAGCCACATTCGCTTGTCACGTGTTGTCATGGACGAAGGTATTCTTGGCCACTGCCTCACGGTGGGTGAGCCGATTCACGTTAACGACGTGAAAAGTCACCCTGCATTTCGTGACGCATTCATCCGCTATACAGATGACGTGGCTGCGCTTCTCGCGCCCCTGCGGCATGCCGGCAAAGATCTCGGGGTGCTGGTGGTCGCGCGGCACCATCAGGATGGGGGGTTTACGCTGAATGATTTTTCCGTATTTCGTTCTGCGGCTGAGCAATCCTCCTTTGCGATTGGCAATGCGAGAATTCACCGCGAGGCGCACGAAAAGCGGGTGATGGAAGTTTAATTGCAGAATGCCCGCGAGGTTCAGCACATCTTATTGCCGCAGCGCAACCCTGTTGTAGAAGGTTTCCAGATCAGCGGCACGAACCTTCCCGCGCGCATCATCAGTGGAGATTATTATGATTATCTCGATCTTGGAGACCAAAAATTGGGCATCGCCATTGCTGATGTTTCCGGCAAAGGCGTTCCAGCCGCACTGATTATGGCCATGTGTCGCAGCGCCCTGCGTTCGGTGGCCCCCGGTCGCATTTCTCCCTCGGAGGTGCTCGCCGCCGTCAATCGGCAGCTCTTTCCAGACATTCACGAGGATATGTTTATCAGCATGGCCTACGGGATTCTTGATGCCACTCGAGGAACCTTGGTGCTTGCCCGCGCTGGCCATGATCCCCCACTGCTTTACCGTCGGCAATCGGGGAAGGTCGAACTCCTTAGGCCACCCGGGCTCGCGCTGGGAATCGACGCAGGTGGCGTATTCGAGCGCGTCACTCAGGACCTTGTGGTGGAGCTATCGCCGGGGGATTGCATTTTGTTATACACCGACGGCGTCCGTGAGGCCATGGATTCTCAGAACGAGGAATTTGGCATGGATCGCATGTCTGAAGGTTTTTGCATGGCAGCTCCGCTTGGCGCAGAAACGGTGCTCACTCGCATGCAGGAGGAACTCCAAAAATTCGCGGGCGATGGGCCGCAAATGGACGACATCACGCTCGTCGCCATCGAGAGGGTGTCGTAGACTCATGCCGCATGGCGTTCCAATTGATCAGCGATTATCAGCCAGAGGGTGATCAGGCACAGGCGATCGCCAAACTCGCCAAATCGCTTGCAGCGGGAAACCCTCACCAAACGCTGCTCGGAGTCACGGGTTCAGGCAAGACATTCACAATGGCGAATCTCATCGCGCGGCATGGCAAGCCCACCTTGGTCATGAGCCATAACAAAACCCTCGCCGCTCAACTCTACTCGGAATTTAAAAATTTTTTCCCCCACAATGCGGTGGAGTATTTTGTGTCGTATTTTGATTACTATCAGCCGGAGGCGTATATTCCGCGAAGTGACACGTATATCGAAAAAGATTCCTCGATCAACGAGGAGATCGAGCGATTACGGCTCAGCACGATGGGTTCGCTGCTCACGCGAGAAGACACGATTGTCGTGGCATCGGTATCCTGCATCTATGGCCTTGGATCGCCCGAGGATTATGAAAACATGATGGTCCCGTTATGGGTCGGACAGCCACTCGCCCGAGAAACATTTCTCAACTCGCTTGTCGGCATGCTTTTCGAACGCAATGACATCACCTTCGGTCGCGGAAAATTCCGAGTTCGTGGCGATACAGTGGACGTCCACCCCGCATATCTCGATGAAACCGCTATCCGCGTCGAGTTTCTCGACGACGTCGTCGAACGAATCTCAAGCATCCACACAGTCACCGGAAACAGGATCGAATATCTCGAAAAACACACGTTTTTCCCTGCAAAACAATTTGTCACTCCGGGAGACAAATTGCAACGAGCTGTGCAGGCCATCCGGCACGAGGCGGACGAACAAGTGGCGAAGCTCGAGCAGGGAGGAAAGCTGCTAGAGGCACAACGCTTACGGATGCGCACCGATTACGACCTCGAGATGATGATGGAAACCGGGTTTTGTCAGGGGATTGAAAATTACTCGCGGCACCTCACCGACCGACATGCGGGCGAGCGGCCTCACACATTGTTAGACTTTTTCCCGAAGGATTTTCTTTTAATGGTTGATGAAAGCCATGCGACAATCCCTCAGATTGGCGGGATGTATGAGGGCGACAAAAGCCGCAAGACGGTGCTGATTCATCACGGGTTTCGGCTTCCGAGCGCTTTAGATAACCGTCCTTTGCGCTTCGAGGAGTTCATGCAGATGACCGGTCAGCGTCTTTATGTTTCGGCCACACCAGGTCCCTTTGAACTGGTCAATTCCCGCCCAGAAAACCGCGCGTTCATCGCGTTTCAAACGAAGGATGAGACCGGCAAGTTGCTGCCCGCGCGACTGCGAAAAATCCGAGTGATTCCAAGCGGAAAGTCCGAGGAAATCGAGCATTTCAATCCGACAAGCCGCGGCACTGCCTTGGTAGTTGAGCAAATCATCCGCCCCACAGGGCTGCTAGATCCGGTCATCACGCTCCGGCCGCTCAAAGGTCAGATCGATGAAACCATCGAACTCTGTCGGCAACGCGTGGAGCGGCACGAGCGCGTCTTAATCACCACACTCACTAAAAAAACCGCCGAAGACCTCAGTTCATACCTTCAGGAAACTGGGCTAAAGGCGCGGTATATCCATGCCGACATCGACACCGTCGAGCGCGTGGAAATTCTGCGCCAGCTACGGGCCGCCACTGTGGATGTACTAGTGGGCATCAACCTGCTGCGCGAAGGGCTCGATCTGCCGGAAGTTTCGTTAGTATGCATTTTGGACGCTGATAAGGAAGGCTTCCTTCGAAACGAAACCTCGCTCATTCAGTCCGCAGGGCGCGCCGCCCGTCACTTGCACGGTGAATGTGTGTTATTCTGCGATCATGTGACCGATTCGATCCGGGCTCTTCTTGACATCACGTCTGACCGTCGCGCGCGTCAGCAAGCACACAACGAGGAGCACGGGATCACCCCAAAAAGTATTCAACGCGCTCTGCAGCAAAGCCTGCACACCCATGAGAAGGAACGCGAGCAGGCTGAGCTTCTCACCCGCTCTCTTAGCGTCGGCCACCAGGAAACCCATGACCCTCTCGACGTCATCTCTGGACTGGAAAAGCAGATGCGCCTTGCCTCGTCGCACCTCGAATTCGAGCGAGCCGCAATCCTGCGCGACCAGATCGCCGCATTGAAAAATCCACCGACCGCCACCCGCGGGCGGGCGAAGCCTAACCGTTAGTTAGACACGCAATGCTGTTTCACGGGGCTAACGGAAATTGGCTAATGGTTGACGCGCGTTTGTGTCCCACCACCTGTTGGAATTTGCGGGATTCCATTTCGCAGCGAGCGAAGAATGTTTGCCACTGGCGGAGGGTTTGAGGCGGCTGAGGGGACTGGAGAAATGCTTGTACCCAGATCAGCCCGAGATAGCTAAGACGTCCATCCCACGAAGCCGGGAGGTGTTGCCGAAGCCAAGCAGCAGCGGCGGGAAAGCGTGCGGGGAGATCGACGGGTTGGCGCTTTGTGAAATCCAGTTCCCAAGTGACTTCATCGCGTGCGGAGGCAAGCAGCGTCGCGGCGGCACCCATTTTTTGAGTCCACACGGGGAATTTGATGACGGCTGCGGCATGGCAGACGTCAAGGATGACCAGGCGGCATGGATGCGAGGAAGGAGCGATTTGAAGAAGCTCATTCCAGGTTACCGCGCCAGAATCTTTTCCGGTGAACTGCCAAGCACCCGTGGGTGTGTGCTTGGCTGCCAAATAGATGATCTCTATTTTCCCCGAATCGGGTCCAGGGAGGTGTTGCAGAAATTGTTTGAGTCCGGTGGGTGAGGGATCCCGAGCTGCCATGCCATCGGGTTGCGATGCGGGGCTCTGTTGCCATGCCGTCAGGGTTGTTTGGATGGCCAAGCGAGTGGACTCCCAGCCGCGCAAGGACTTGCCCCAGCCATAACTCGAACTGACGGCCGAAGCAAAAACCCACTCGTCGGGATTCTGAGGGCTGGCTGCAAAACACGAGCCACTCAAGAGAAACGCGAGCGATACCGATGCCAATGCCACTGGGCGAAGACGGCCCGACGACAAGAAAAACCCGCCCGAAGAACCAGTCTTCGAGCGGGTGAATTGATTACGGAATTTCCGTTGCACTGATCAAGATCAGAACTCCATCGACAAACCTGCGGTGGCACGCTGATTGTCATACGTGTCGTTGCCGAGGTCGATCATATAGGAAGCATAGGTGGTGAACTTGTCGGTAAGGCGATAGCTCACCTTTGTGCCGACGGAATACCAATTATGATCCGTCGTGGCGACGGGATCTTCACGCACAACGCAGTTCCAGTTTGCCATCAAGGACACGGAGAGTGCCTCATTGATTTGATAGGAAGCGGTGTTCATGAGGCCGAAGGTAGCGTCCGAGGAATCAGCCGACACACCAGCGGTGTCAAAATCCTGCCAACGAATCACCATTGTCGGGGCCGTGGAGAACGAGAAATTGCCCTTCACATACATGGCACCAATGAAAGGGGCCAGAGTGTAGCAATCGGTGTCAGTCTGCAAGCCACCACCTGGGCGGGAATCACTGTTGTCATAACCCGTGGAGAAACCCATGAAGAACCAATCATAGCTCTTTGCAAGGGAAAGGGTCAGGCCCAAGTTGTCACCATCATAGGAATTGTCACCGTTGGTGGAGCCATAATTGACCATCACACCGGCAGCAATATCACACTTGGTGAGGAAATTGAGGCCGACCGTGGCGCTGTTGATATCGGTGTCAAATCCAGCGCCGCGGGTGTCTTCGACGGCATTATATCCGTATTCAGCGAAAACGGAAGGGGTTTGGAACCACTCATTAGCACCTGCCGCTGCGTGCGGTGCCGACTTCATCATCATATCAACCAACCGTTGGGTGGCGATATTGCTTTGAATTAACGACGGGGTGGAAGGATCGCCAGGCTCGCCCATCATCCAACCGGACGCATAAGCGGTAGACCCCACCAACAATGCCCCAGCCGATAAAATGCGGAGACCTGATGCCATATTGATACGATTATTTTTGTTCTTCATGTGTTTGATTTCTTTGTTTGGTTTGACCGCACGAACTCATCAGATCATGAGGCCGGGCTACAACTGTTGTTTCAAGACAGGGATGGTTTAGTCAGAAATTTGAAGCGAGGCAAACAAAAAAATGATTTTTATTCAAATGGGTTAAAAGACCGGATTTCCGAATCATTCGGGGGCGACGGGGTGCCAGTGTTTTTTTATCGTGTTACCCGACGGGACCCTGCTTCAATCCGCCCGCGTCTACAATGGCTGAAGATTTCACAGATGACACCCTGCTGCTTGTGGATCCTGATCTGGATTTTCTGGATTGGGCGACTCAGCATTTAGCCGCAAACAAGCTCCAGATACTGCGTTGCGACAACGCGGCAAGCGCTCTTGAGGTCGTAAAAAAACACCCGATCGGCGTGGTGGTGGCGGCCATCAATCTGCAGCCGTTTGACGGTATGGAGCTGCTCAGGCGGGTTCTCCAACAGAATCCGGAGGCCTTAGTGATTCTCACCGCAGGGTTTCCGAGCACCGGTCAAATCATCGAGGCCACCCAACACGGCGCGCATGACGTGCTGCGCAAGGAATCCCTTGCCTTCGAATTGCGGCCCGTCGTCGAATCGGCTTTGCAAACTTTGGATGCACGCCGCAGTGCCAATCACCCGCCAGACGAACTGCCCACCTGCGATGGCCGCGTAAAAATGATTGGCGCATCACGGGCTTTGCAGGAGGTTTTCAAGCGGGTTGGCCGGGTTGCAAGAACGGACGCGCCCGTTTTAATTATCGGCGAAAGCGGCACCGGCAAGGAGCTCGTGGCCAAGGCGCTTCACGAATACAGCCCGAGGAGGCACAAGGAAATGACCACAATCAACTGTGGTGCCATCCCTGAAAACCTGCTAGAAAGCGAACTTTTCGGCCACGAAAAAGGGGCTTTTACAGGTGCATTTGCGCGCCGGGAGGGACGTTTTGAGCAAGCCGACGGCAGCACGCTCTTTCTGGACGAGATTGGTGACATGCCGCTCATCATTCAAATGAAGCTGCTTCGAGTGCTTCAGGACGGTTCGTTTTCCAGGGTTGGCGGCAATGATACGATTACTTCGGATGCCCGAATCATCGCCGCCACTCACAAAAACCTATCAGACGAGGTCAGTGCCGGTCGCTTCCGCGAAGACCTCTACTATCGGCTCAATGTGGTGGAAATCCGCATCCCCCCACTGCGCGATCGGCTGGATGATGTTCCGCTTCTGGCGGAGTTTTTTCTTCAACGCATCACCCAAAAAAATGGGCTGGCCCGCATTCGCCTCACGGCGGAGGCGATCGATGCCCTGCAATCCCACTCTTGGCCCGGTAACGTCCGCGAATTGGAAAACACGCTCGCCAGGGCCTGCGCCCTCACAGCGTCTAACATCCTATTACCCGCAGATATCCCACTCTCCACGGCCCCCGGGAAATCCCCCGCCTTGATCGCTGCGGCCGTCGACCAATTGCTCAACATCGCCCCCGCCGGGCAGGATGTGCTCGTCTGGGCCGCCTACGAAATCGCTGGGCGGGTCGTTGAGCACGCCCATGGTGATTTCAAGGAGGCGTCCAGTGTGCTGAATCTTTCAGTGGCTGAGCTTCGAAAAATCCTCTCGCGGAAAAACTAAGCCCATGGAATTTAGACCGATTTTTCCGTTGTTGTTCCTTGCCCTGCAAGTCTCGCTGCCGGCTCAGGACCCCGGCGCGCTCATGCGCAAAGGCGATGACGCGCTGGCCTCCGGACTGTGGGAAATGGCGGCCCTGCACTTCAGCGATTGCCTCGCACGGCCGAATCTCAGCAGCAAAGAGAAATCTCAGGCGGCCCTGCGGCTCGCCGAGTCATGGATCCGCGATGACAAATCAGCCGATGCCCTCGGCTTGTTAGGTGAGTCGTTTGTTTCTCAGGATCCCGAGGCACCATTTTGGGTCGGACAAGCCCTCACCAAACTCGGGCGATTCAGTGAGGCGCTCACTGCTTTCATGCCGGTATTCCATAATCGGGAGGCACTGCACCGGAACGAAGCTGGGTTCACGATGGCGAGTCTCCAGATGGCACTGGCTCGGCCAGAAGCCGCATTGGCGACACTTGCGGCACTCGCCGAGACGCCAGACAAGGAACTCACGGCCAAAGCACGGCTGCTGGAAGTAGAAATTTTATTGGATCTTGGGCGATTCGCGGAGGCACGGAAGCAGCTGCCATCAGCCATACAGATCCGCCCAAGTGACCGCCCGCTCGCGACATTTCTTGAAGCACAGTTGTGGCTCTGCGAGGGGCAACCGGCGAAGGCCGCCGCAAGTTTCCAAACCTTGGTCGATCAACCGCAGGGCCAGTCACTCGTCCGTCACCACTTCGCAGCGATAGGTCTCGCGGATGCGCTTCTCGCCCAGGGATTTTCCGATACGGCGACCAATTTGCTGCTATCATTCATTCAGGAGCACCCGGAATCCCCGCTTCTGGAGGAAATGTTCAAGCGCCTGCTCAATGAATTGCCAGATCCGCCAGAACTCACGGATCCCATTCTCGAACGTTTGGCGCAATGCATTTCGCCCTGCGAACTATCAGCGGGCGGCGCGATCAATACCTTGGCCTCTAACGCCGTCGCCGCATGGCCGGGTCCCACCACTTCTGGAGAATTGCTCTCGTTTTCTCTTTTCACCCGCGCCGTAGGTCTGCATCGCATTGCATCACCCGAAGCGCAGACCGAGTCGAGACGCCTCCTCACCCGTCTCCGTTTAGAAAATCCCGAGCACTTCCTCGCCAATCGCGCCCTCTTTCTAACGGCCCAGTGGGCGCTGGAGCAAGGGTCGGTCGATCAGGCGTTCAGCCTGTTAGACACTCTCAGGGAAACCGCTCAATCACCGACGATGCGTGGTGAAGCGGCTTTTCTTGAAGCCCGAAGCGCATACTCACAGGGTAAAAAAATGCAAGCCATCCGCTTGTTCGAGGAAGCCGGAAAATCACTGGCCGACAATGACGCGAAAACCGCCCAATTCAATGCTGCGGTCATTCGGCTGTCGGACGCCTCGACAAGCACCCTGCCCGTTCTTCAGTCGGACGCCCCACCAGACAAGGCGCTCACGGCGGATCTCGAGTTAGAACGCGCGCTGTGTGCCGCCAATCCGGTCACTTCGAAGACCGCCATCGAGGGATTTTTGGCGCGCTACCCGGATCACCCAAGGGCGTCTGAAGCACGGCTTGCCGCCGCTGAGGCGGCCCTCACAGGCCCGAATTCGGATTCAGCCTTCGCCCGCGCACAACTCGAAACGATCACGGCCACTCCTGAAAAATCCATCGGCCTGAGTCCGACCCGGATCGCCCTGCTGAAGCTCCGTATCGATGATCTCTCGAACCATCCCACCGCCGCCATTGCCACCGCCAAGTCGATTCTTGAACAATACCCCGGTGATCCGGCAGCGGATGAGGCCGCACTCGTGCTCGGACGCAATCTTTTTCAAATCCGCAGTTACAACGACGCCCGAATCGTCCTGCAAAAACTTGCGTCCTCGGAATCCGATCCGGCGCGAGCGCAAGCCGCTGGCCTTTTGGCCGCCCGTGCGGCAGCTCTCGTTCCGACGCGCCAATCCCAACAAGAGGCACTCGCCCTGTTCAACAAGGTCATTGAATCCAAAGGATCACTCGGCCCCATCGCCATACTGGAAAAATCCAGACTCATGATCGACATGAACCGGCTCGGCGAAGCCACCGCAACCCTGCGCCCATGGTTCGACTCTCTCCAAAAAACCGATCCCCTCCACTTCCCTGCCGGGCTTCTGCTAGGTGAGGCAATCTACGCCCAGGGCCATATCAACCCCCACTCTCTCACAGACGCTTTGGCGGTTTACGACCAACTCCTGGCCCATGCCAAACAAACGTCCACTGCGTTCAACCGCCTGCAGTATCTTCGCGGCAGAACTTTGGAACAAATTCTCGACGAAAAAGACCCGTCGCGAAAACGCGATAAAGAGGCATTCATCGCCTATTATTCGGTGCTTGAAACCCCAACGCCTCCTGCGGAATGGCATTATTTCGAACTCTGCGGGTTCCGCGCGCTTGCCTTGTTAGAAAAAGCCGGTCGCTGGCCGGCCGCCATCGCTTGCGCCAAAAAAATCGCTTCGTTTCATGGGCCCCGCGCGGAAGAATCCGCCACACGCGCCAGCCAACTCCAGCTCAAACACATGATCTGGGAAGACTGACGCAGACACTCAAGGAAATGCCGAACGTTCTGATCTCTTATTCTCACTCCCTCGACTCCTCCTCTTTCTAACACCACCTTACATATCCCACCTCATGCTCAAACTCCTCATCACTGGAAAATCCGGCCGAATGGGTCAGGCCCTGATTCAAGCGGTCGCCGCCGCAGACGCCGATGTCATCGTGGCGGCCACCCATGATATCGGGGAGGATTTGTGCACCGCATTCCAGTCCGCCGACTGCGTGATCGATTTCACCATCCATTCATTCACGCCCCAAGTCATCGAGACCGCCCTGCAACGCGGCACCCGGTTAGTGATCGGCACCACCGGTCACAGTGACGCGGAACGCGCCCTGATCCGCGAGGCATCGCAAATCCTCCCCATTGTTTACGCGTCAAATTATTCAGTCGGGGTCAACCTGCTCTTCTGGCTCACCCGCCAGGCTGCTGGCGTCCTCACCCAAGAACGGTTCGACATTGAAGTCACCGAGATGCACCATCGTCACAAAATCGACGCGCCTTCCGGCACCGCACGCCGGTTGTTAGAAATTCTCAACGAGGAAACCCGGACCTCGTATCAAGGCGATGTGGCACATGGTCGCTGCGGGAATGCAGGCCCCCGCAATACGCGCGAAATTGGCATGCACGCCATGCGCGGCGGCGATGTGGTGGGCGATCACACGGTGATTTTTGCCGCCGATGGTGAGCGGGTCGAACTCACGCACAAGGCCTCCTCACGCTTGACCTTTGCTGCCGGCGCCGTGCGCGCCGCCCTCTGGCTTCAAGACCAACCCGCAGGGCTTTATG
>CAIYYV010000223.1 GCA_903930425.1 Akkermansiaceae bacterium
GTTTCAAGCTCGTCCTCGGGCTTGCCGTCGTCGTCCATCAGCTTGCGGATTTCGTCCTCCATGAAGCCGGTCAGTTCGATGTCGAAATCCGGGTCCGCATCCTGGATCGAATGCAACACTTTCCGCAGGTCGTCCTCGTCGAGTTCGGCGAGTTCCGATAGACGGTTGTCGGCTAACAAATCCGCGAGTTCCTCGGCATCGCTTGCGTAGTCCTGTTCGTCCACGGGGATCGTTTCGCAGCCGATCAGCAATGCCGCCTCCAGCCGCCCATGACCGCGGACGATCAGGCCAGAGCGCTTCGACACGGTGACGGGATTGCGCCACCTCTGCTCCTGGATGATGGACGCCAGAAGCTGGATCTGGTGGGCGCTGTGGCGGTTCGGGTTGGCCGGGTTGGGTTTCAGCGTGTTCGGATCAACAAGCCGGGTGTGGGCGCAATGCACGGGGATGCTCATGGCCCGGCCCTACCGTCAACTTGGGCGAACAAACCTCCCGAAACAATCGGGAAGCCCGGTGCGGTGGGGAAGGTTTGTGCTTCATCCATCACTACGCAAATTCGCACTACATTTAGTCATGCGGATCTGGGAGCGGGCTTCGGGTGCCTGCCGATTGAACCAGCCAGTCGACAAGCAACATGACTATTGCACGGGAATTGAAAAAGTCAATCGGATCTCCCTAAGCGGCGCGGGCATCGTGGCCGACATGGTGCCTAGAGCCAACCCAGGCACTTTCACGTTCCACGATCATCATTTACGAACACGCACGCTTCCCATTGACATGTTGGGTATCTATTGCATTCTCACTTTGCCGAAAGCACTGGTGAGTGAGTCGATTTCGGGAGTAACATCCCGTTTGGAATTCCGTGACGCCCTTGCTTTCGGTCTTTTTACGTCAGTTGACTTGCCCGCCCCCGGCAGATGGATGCCGTTTCGCCTGACATTGCCAAAAAACTACTGACTCGTGACTTCACCAATTTGGTCGGGCGCGTGCAGAAGGGCGGCAAGCTGACCCGTGCCGAACGGACGATGCTGCAAACGATGGCGACCGGCACCGGACCCGCGCCCACCACGGCAGGCAGTTATGTGGAACTTGCCGCCGCGCTCGGGATTGCGCGCCAATCGTTGTATTCATGGAACAAGCGCAAGGACTCACCGAAAGCCGCAGCGAACGGGTTGCACGACGTGGCCGCGTGGCGTGAGTTCATGCGCCGTCATGATCTCAAGGGTGGCGAGCCCGCAACCAAGGATGCCGCCGACATCGAAACCTCGCTCAAGGCACGCAAGTTGTTAGCGGAAGTGGAGGAACGTGAACTGCGCCTCGGCATCCGGCGCGGTGAGTTCGTGTCGGTCGAGGAAGTCCGCCAGACGTGGACTGAGTTCGTGGCGCAGGCAACGTCGATGCTCCGCAAGAAGTTCGAGCAGGAACTGCCGCCGATTCTATCAGGACTCGACGCCACCGGCATTCAGGAGGAAGCCCGCCGCGCCATCGACGAGGTGCTTTCCATCCTCAACCAAGGCGAATGAGAACCATCGAACCAGCCCGGAAACGACTTGAGCGGATTTGGCGTGATGCTTGGCGTCCCCCGGATCGCCGTCCCCCGTGGGCATGGTGTGAGGATCATATTACCTCGATCCCCTATTCGCCAATCCCCGGGCGGTTTCGTTCGGCCAACTCGCCGTGGATGCGCGAACCATTGGAGGCCCTGGTCGATCCAAAGATCAGGATCGTGAGCATCATCGCCGCGATCCAAAGCGGCAAAACCAGCGTCGGAGAACTCGGCATCGCCTATATCATCGCCAACCTGCCCGGCCCGACACTCTGGCTCGACCAAACCGATGACGACGCCAAGGACCAGAGCGAAAGCCGGTTGCAGAAACTCTTCGACGAATGCCCGCCTGTCCGTGCCCTCTATCCGGCTAACAAACACAAGAAGCGGCTTTCAACGATTCACTTCGCGAATGGCATGACGCTGTGGGTGCTTGGCGCTCATAACAAAACCAACCTCCAACGCCGGTCGATCCGTTGGCTCATTATGGACGAGTGCTGGCGTATTCCAACAGGCCATATGGCGGAGGCTGAGGCGCGGGTCACCGCGTTCGGATGGTTAGGGAAATGCCTTTTCATGAGCCAGGGCGGCGAGGATGATGATGACACCCACCGCAAATATGAATCCACCGACATGCGCGAGTGGACGTTTGCCTGTCCGCACTGCCACCACCGCCAACCATTCAAGTGGGAGCAGGTCGAATGGAGCAAGGACGCCCGCGACGACGACGGCGAGTGGGATTTTCAAAAAGTGCGCGACACCACGTCCATGCGCTGCGCGTCGTGCAACCACTACTTTGACGACAGCGACCGGACGCGCCGCGAACTCAACCTGTTAGGCCGCTACGTGGTCACTAACCCGAACGCACCCAAGGAAAACGCCGGGTTCCACTGGAATGCCCTGTGCGCCATGAGCTGGGGGCGTTTGGCGGAGTTGTATCTTCGGGCAAAAGCTGCCGCCCGCCGTGGTGACGTGTCGCTCATCCAACAGTTCTATCAAAAGCGTCTGGCGTTGGCATGGCGCGAGTATCTGGAGGATTACAAGTTGGAGATCGTCCCGGGCGGCTACCTCAAAGGGGAAACTTGGGACGGTGAGGCGGGCGTGGATGACCGTGGGCGAATCATTCCCCCCGGCGAACCCTGCGTCTGCCCGCTGCGCATCCTCACAGTGGATTGCCAGCTCGACCACTTGTTCCTGGTGGTCCGCGCATGGGCCGATGACGGATCCAGCCGACTCATCTGGAACGAAAAGGTTTTCACCTACACCGATGTGCAGACCGTGCAGGAGCGCTTCAGCATCCACCCGAACCTCGTCTTCATCGACGCAGGATATGCCACCTACGATGTCTATCGTGAATGCGCCGCCCACGGATGGACCGCCCTCATGGGTGACAAACGCGCCACCTTCACGCACAAGGTCAAAGGCAAGCGGGCTATTGAAAGGTTTTATTCGCCGCGCCGCAAAGTGGTGTTAGGACGTGGCCAGAGTTGCTCGGTGTTCTACTGGTCCAACCTCAACATCAAGGATTCGTTGGCGAGGCTGCGCCGCAACCAGAACCCGCAGGATGGACCGGTGTGGGAGGTGCCCGACGACATCGACGACGACTACCTCGCCCAGATGGAAGGCGAGCATCGCATCAAGAAGGGCGGCAAGTGGCTGTGGGAGCGGATCGGGTCACGTAGTCAACATTACTGGGATGCAGAGAATATGCAGGTCACAGCAGCCACCATGCTCAAGATCATTGGGCGGGAAGCGGCCAAGCCCGATGCGGTTGACACCCCCGAGGA
>CAIYYV010000224.1 GCA_903930425.1 Akkermansiaceae bacterium
GACGCTGGTTCAGCAACCGAATGAAATGATCATCATTGGTGCTGGGGCGATCGGAGTTGAATTCGCATATATATACAATGCATTCGGCACGAAGGTTACGCTCATTGAAATGCTGCCGCGCCTTCTTCCGATTGAGGACGATGAAGTGGGAGAAGCGCTTGAGAAATCGTTGATCAAGCAAGGCATCCGGTGTCTCACGAGCACGCGGATCACCCAGATGGCGGACCACGGAGCGCAGGTGGAGCTGGCTTTGGAAGGGCCTAAGGAGAATGGCATCATCCGCGCAGAGGTGTGTCTGGTCTCCATCGGGATCCAGCCTGTTTTTCCAGGTGGATTATCGCCCGATCTCACGAAAAGTGGGTATATCAAGGTGGGAGATCGTTATGAAACGTCGATTTCTAGGATTTACGCTGCGGGTGATATTACTGGCCCGCCGTCGCTCGCGCACACGGCATCATTTGAGGCCGTGCAAGCCATTGAGGGGCTTTATCTGGCGGGCCACCAACCGCGCAGGGTGAAGCATTTCCCGGGTTGCACGTATTGTCATCCGCAGGTGGCATCTGTGGGCAAAACCGAGCGGTTGTTGAAAGAGGAGGGCATCGCCTACAAGGTTGGGAGGATTCCCTTTTCAGCGATGGGCAAGGCGGTCGCATCTGGTGAACCGGAAGGATTTGCGAAGTTGTTATTTGGGCAGCGGCACGGCGAACTGTTAGGTGCTCACATCATTGGTGAGAACGCGACCGAGCTCATTGCTGAGATGGGGTTGGCGCTAGACCAAGAGCTCACCAGCGAGGAAATCCATGCCACCATCCATGCGCATCCGACTATGTCCGAGGTGATGCATGAGGCTGCGCTTGCGGCAGAAGGCCACGCGATTCACATCTAACATCCGTATTGCGGGATTCACCAATCGTCCATGGTTCGTATATTTTCGAATTGTGGGTCGTGGATATTGAATTCGATTCGGCTGAACGCGGAGAGTTTGAAGGAGGCGGTTCCGAAGTTCTGGCTGGATCCGGTCAGCACGTCATCCGTCACGGATTCTAACCGAAACACGATAGATGAGCCATCTGGGAACCAGGCGCGGATATCGCCGTTGCGCAAGATGCAACGTTCGAGTTCGATTTTTTTGAGGGCAAGTGAGCGGAGTCGGTCGACAGGGAGTCGAACGTCACCGAGGGGGGTTTTCAGGGCAATAGTGCCCTCATGGATGGATGTCACCTCGCCCTTGAGTGAATCGCCATTAGCGAGTTCCATGCGTCCCTCGCTGGGTTTTTCGTGCGGGGCGGGGTCGCTCGAAGGGTCGGCATCCATCGGTTGCGCGCCGAATTGCCCGCCGAGCAGGCGGCCGATGGCGACGCGAGGTTCTGGCAGTCGGTCGATGAATCCGTCCCAAGGAGCGACGCCGATTCGGGAGATTCGGACCGGAGACGGGGTGGTGGCGACTAGGTGGAGGCAGGAGCCGAATCTGCCTTTGGCAACATCGGGATCGGTCCAGACTTCTAGGAGGCGGTTATTGACGGAGAGGCAGACTTTCCCGGATTTGATACTGGCGCGGATTTCGATGTGCACGATGTCATTATCCATCAAGGCCTGGGCGTTGGTGCTGCCGAGGAAATTCTGGGTATTGCAGTTTCGCAGGTAGATAGATCCGCGTTGGAAGGCGATTTCATAGCCCGTTTGAGCCGAGGAGGAGGACGGGTCATCGGAGAAGGCGACGAGTTTGAATCCGAGGGCATCACCCCTCCAGGCAAGGTCGAAGGAGATAGCACACTGATCGTCAAGTAAGTGGTCGCGGGCGATTCCACCAGGGCCATCGGAGCGAAATGCTAGGCGGCGGTAACTCCACGCGGGTTTGTCATTGGATTGTTTCCATCCATCCAGGCCGGTCGGCCCAGCATAAACAAACGTGGATTGAGGGGAAATTTGGACGCTTGCGACCATCAATCGGTTGAAATGCATGCGATCGGCAAAACGGGTATCGAGCGCAATTTCCTGATCGGTGACAGAGGTGAGTTTTCCGCACACTTGGTCGCCGTTGGTCAATTTGAGGGTTGCCTCAGGGGACTCGAGGTTGAGGACCTGAGTAGCAGGCAGGGTGAGGTCGATGACATTTTTGAGAAAGAAGGAGGTAGGTTTTTCGAGAGCGGGAGAGTTCCAGACCAATAAGTCCTCTGAGAGCGAGTGGAATGAACCCGTCAGCTGATCATTGTTAGAAAAACGCACCACAGCATCGGGGTTATCCGCAGCGAATACACGAGCGAAGGAAAGAATGCTCAGGAGGATAGTGGCATGAGAGTTCATGGATCGGGAACGGTTTGAGGAGTGGCCTGGCTTCGTTCGATGGAGACGACTCCATGTCGGAGAATGTTTAGCGGTCCTAACAACGGGTGGATTATAGCCATCGAGTTATCGCGGAGCAGGCAGGAGGAAACGCGCAGCAGGCCCTCGCCACGGAGGCGCAGGGAGAATAGCGGGATGGCTGGAGAGTGGATTTTAGGCTCAGCGGTTGCAAAAAAAACGGTCGAGAGATCGGCTACGGGAATTTCAGACGTATCGTTTTTGAAATCGTTTTTGAAGAGGAAGAGCTGTCGCCCCTGCGTGTTGCGGATTCCGATCAGGTGGCCGCCCCACCGATCGTCCTCGAGGCTGATTAGGCTATCGATTTTTGGATTGCCGCGATCTTCGGCGCGATGGCGGCTGCGAGAATCATCGAGTTTTAGGACTTCGATGTTAGAGATTTCCTGTGGGGTTCCACTTGGGGCATTGGAGACGAGAGTGAGTCCAGATCCGTCGGGAGGAGTGGGGAATGGGTCGGCGAACTCGCCTTCTGATTTTCCATTGAGGAGGAGTTGCATTCGTGCGTCTTTTCGGTTCACACGGAGTTCCACCCGCAACTGGTGATCGGGATACTGGTCAGGATTTCGATTGAGTTGCATGAGTGAGTTATATCGTTTACCCGTGGATGCCTCGCGTTTAATTTCCAATCCTGCGCCTCCATACTGGAGATAATAGCGGTTGCAGAAATCGCCTTTTGTTTTGAGGGGATCGGCGAAGAAAATCTGAAAATTCGGAATCTGTCTTGGCTGCCATTTGAGGGAAAACCGGAGGATAAACTGTTGTGGGAGAGCGAGCAGTGTTGAGGCCATAGCCGGGCCGTTCGCAATGAGTGAGTGGCGATCGAAGGTCCAGTTCCTGGGTTGACCGTTAGAAGTTTTCCATTCGTCGAGGTTGCGTGGACCCGAGTAAATGGCCTGTTTCTGGAGGAGGCCGAGTTGGATGCATTTCAGCGATTCTCGCGGGATTTGGAGGCGTCCCGCATCGGGTGAAATGACGGTAAGAATGCGATCATCTAGAGTTTCAAGTGTGACATGAATCCGGTCGCCATTCGTCAGTTCGAGCAAGGTGGGCGGGGGAGGTGGCAGGGTATCATTTGGGGAGAATTGCACTTTTTGGACAGTGTCGATGCGCAAGCAAAGGGGCAGTGGAGAAAGCTCGCTGGTTAACTCAATCACGCCCGATTCAAGGATGGATCGCACGGAGCCTGTTACTCGGGCGCCGTCACTGAGCAGGACATCGTCTGCGTTGAGCGACCCGCTGAGTGAGCAAGCACAGGCTAGGTTGAAAGAAATGATGATGTTAGAAGTTCGCATCCCAGTCATCGATAATTTGTTTGGAGGCATTGAAATCGATCATCACAGCGGAATCGAGTGAAAGCTTGAGTTCGCCAGCGCTCGAGTTAAGGATGCCGAAGCTCGATCGATCAGAGGGGAGCGGGCGGCCCGAGACAGACCCGACGGGGTGGAAACGGACAACGAGGTGGTCGGGCGAGACATCAGGGGGAGTGGCGAGGTGGTTATGTGCAAAGCGGATTTCGGCAACATCCTCGAGTGGGAAGTGGAGTGGGCCATGTTTCCCTTGAAATTGGATTTTGCCTTGTTGGTTAAGGTTGCCGATGTGGCCAGCGAACCGGTCAGTTCCGTTAGACATCAGAACAACATCCTGGTCGTCCACTTGGAGGCTGCGGGCGGAATCGGGCATTCCATTCCACTCCGAGATAACGACATCGGAGATGCGCACGGGAGCGTCGTCGCCCTGGACGAGAAAGCCGAACCCGGAACCCTTGCCGGCATAGTGGACGCCATCGCGGCCGGAGCCATCATTTTCGCTCCACTGGGTGATGAACTCATCGTTGATGAAAAGAGTGATGGATCCGGTGAGTCGGTTAGTGCGCAATTCCACTTGTGACTCGCCGGATTCCACGAGTCTGAGGTTGTTATTTTGATGGATAGGTTCAATGGATGGTTTGCCGTCTGCGGTGACGGAAGTCCGATATAACATGATATAGTTCGAGTAGAGTTGGAGGACATAGCTATTACCGAACAAGCGAGGAAGGTCGGACGCGTCACCGGGGATAAATCCGCGGGCTTTTCCACCCTTGGGTGTATCAGGATCCTTGGGTTTTGTGTGGGCGAAATCCGCATGAAAACCAATGGCGAGGCAAAGGCGATTTTTCCATGAGAGGTCGAAGCGGAGCACCGCACGGTCGGGCAATCCGGATTCACGGATGAGGGCGGTTCCGGTGTGTTTATCTTTCCAGTACCATGCAGAGCCTGAGAAAACCCATCGGCCGGGGCTGCTAGAAGCACTGACCTCAGACTTTTCGTCATTGGGAGGACCGGCCTTTGCATCGGCCATTGCATTGGCATCGGGTGGTGGGAGGCCTTCAGGAAACGAGGCATGGGCCATGGACCAGTCCTTTTCGGAGAAGGGGCCGTAGTAATAGACCCGACCGCCTAACGGATTAGGCGCGAGCATAGAGATCTGGTTGCGGGGGATGCGGAGGACTCCGGCATAGGTGGTGGTGAGGGTGACCGTATGTTCATCGATTCCGGTGACGATACCGGGCATGCGATCGCCATTGACGAGTCCGAGATGGGCGAGTGATTCGAGAGGTCTCAATGGCTGACCCCCATGGAGGACGACATGGCGGACGCGGGAGATTTGGAAATCGACGGGGGCCGAGACATCCTCACGTTGCCAAGTTGCGAGAGGGCCGGTTTTGATACCGACGAACGAGCCGTGGAGTTGATCACCATTGGTGAAGCGGATGAGATCCGAAGAATCTGCTGCGGTGAGTGCGAGGCAAGGGCACAGCCACAGAACGAGTGAAGGGCGAGTCATTTTTCGTAAATGGGTAGGTAGCGATAATTGAGTGCCAATGAGAGCAGTGCGCCGGCGGTGTTGAAAGAAGGCCCCTGATTTCCTGGGAACGATCCATCGGACGCCTGAATGGTGGACAGATAACGGATATTGCGGGCGTTCCATTCTTTCCATGATGGCTCGTCCGCATGAAAGAGCGCCTGGGACATATAATACTCGAAATAATACGGGTAATTCGAGTCACGATAATCGAGATTTTTTTTCAAATACTCGAGGCTTGTCTGAAAGCCTTTGGATTCGCGTTCCTTAGCCAATGACAAGCAGAGGACGCCGATGGCGGTGAGTGTAGGTTTCCCGCCGACTGGCGAGGTATAGCCGTAAGCGCCGTCGCTAGCGCGGTTGCTATTCAGATAAGCCAATCCCTTGAGGAGCGCGTCGTCGGGAATGGCGAAGCCAGCATTGCGCACTGCAAACAAGGTGACCAACTGGCAACCTGTCACCGTAGTATCAGCGTCGCGGCTGTCAGGGGTATAGCGCCAGGCGTTAAAGCGGTTGCGTTTTTGCGAGCTGAGGGTCATCTCGACGGCCTTCTTGAGTGCGAGGGCGATTTTCGGATTATCGACGGTGCCATAGGACTCAGCGAGGGCCTTGGTCGCGAACGCGTGGTTATACATGCTGGACCCGATATAACCATTGATTTCATTTTGTTGGGAGAGGATATAATCGACACCGGCGCGGATATTTTTGGCATAGGGGCCATTGATTGGGTCCTCTCCGTGTGCGAGAAACGCGGCGACACAGAGTCCGACGACGCCGGCCTCGGCACCGACGCTGTCATTCCATGCTCCCTTTTCATTTTGTGTCCGGGCGAGGAAGCCCATGCCTTTTTCATAAACGAGTTCGGCCTGAGGAGGAATGGCATCTTGCGGGTGACCTAGCAGATCCTGAGCGGAGGACCAGGCCGAGGACGCGAGCCAAAGCAATCCAGCGAGCAGGTGAAAGATCGGTGGCATCACAGGTTGATGGAGGGTCATGAATGGAGGGTTACTTGAATTTTTTTTCAACTGCGCGGTTATACGAATCGAACGCTTTGCGGAATTCCTCTGGAATTTCCAAGTTTGCGCCGCCGCTTGCTTTTGGGACGCGGCGGGCTTGGTTTTTACCATCCCCTCCCCCGCGGGTCGCCTCGTTGGCGGTATCAGATTGTCCAGTTTGGCCCTTACCGCCCTGATCGCCGGGCACACCGTCTTTGCCTTGGCCCTTTTTTTCGCCTTCGCCTTTGCCCATCATGCGTTCCATCATATCCATCATTGCGCCGCCGGACTGACTGCCGCCCGACTGTTTCTGTTTTTCTTTTGCGGCGGCGTAGATTTTCTCAATGATCTCTGTTTGGGCGGCGAGTGTGCCGCCTCCGGTGTCGGCTTTCTCTAACAGGTCTGTAGCCTCATCCATGATGACCTCCACCTGATCGAGCAGCTCGATGACTTTAGGCACCGTTTGTTCGATCACGAGTTGTTGAACGTCGGCCGAGAGTTCATCCTGTTGATTGGCGACTTTTGAAGACGCCTCTTGGTGTTTTGCGAGGGTTGCCTTTCGACTTTCCTCGTCTGCAGGGAGAGCCATGATAAAGAGGACGCACAAGCCCGTGATGATGGCCGGTAGTTTCATGGTGTGTTGGCCGGTGATGGTTTACTGGATCCGGAATCACGGCGGAGTTGTTCGAGTGCGCGGGTGCGTGAGCGAAGGTCCTGTTGTTGTTGGACCATTTTCATGACACGAAGCATGAATTCAAAATCCTCATCCTCGGGGTTTGGGCTGCCGCCGCCGCCGCCACCGGCGGCATTCTCGTCCTTTTCCCCCTCGAGTTTATTTGCCCAGGCCGTGAGTTGGTCCGCCCACTTTTTGGCCAACTCGGCGGCCTGATAGGAATGGTTAGATGAAAGTTTGGAACGGACATCCTCGAGGCCTGAATCGATTCGAGAGTCACGCATGGTATCGAGGATGGCCTTGAATGATTCGGTCTTGGTGCGGGCGAAATAGTGTCCGAGATCCTCCTGGATCCATCGCACGTCGGAGGCCGTGTCCGATTGTTGGCGAGCATTGTCATTCAGGCGACGGGTATCAGAAGGATCGAGTGCCGGGGTTTTTACTCCCAGCATGCGCTCGAAGGCATCCTTCAGGGAGTTAACGATTCCATTTTCATCGGTGGCGGCTTTTTTCAAGCGATTGACAAAGGTGCCCGCCTCGAATCGACGGTTGGCGTCGTTTGCCGCATCGATCGCCTGTTGCATTTTTTCGATTACTTTTTTTTGTTCATCGACGGCTTGTGCGACGTCCGATTGTGATTGTTCCGGGGTATTTGACGGCTGTTGGGAATCTGAGAGTTTTTGTTCGACCTTTGGGACATCGTGTTGGGAGAGTTCCTGCATTGACTTGAGGGACTCGGCCATTTTCTTGAGTGTTTTTTTATCGATATCGCCATTGCGGGCGGCATCCTTCATCAATTGCTCCATTTGGCGGGTGAGGTCGTCGATGCGCCGTTGGGTCTCGAGTTCTTCCTGTTGTTGTGCTTCGAGGCGTTTTTTGGGTTCATCCTTTTGGAGGTTTTCACCGTTGAGTTTTTCAAGCCGTTCATTTTCCTCTAACAGGTTTAATTCACGTCGTGCGAGGTCTTCGAGTTCGGTGATTTGGCGGTCGAATCGGCTTTTGAGCAATTGGGCATGTTCGTCGCGAGTGAGGACGTAGAGGATGATGGGTTCAGAGAAGGCTCTGGCACGGCCTGGGAATGCATCATCGGCATAGGCGCGGAGGGTAATTTTTTGTGGGGTGATGCCAAAGGCGGTGGGTGAAAACGCGGCGGGTTTGAGCAATTGGCGTTCTTCGGGCAGGCCAGCGGCGAGTTTCAGTTCGCCCTTGGCGGGCGACTCATCAGTTGGCCGGGTGAATTGGCCGGTCCATTCGATGCCGGTGGTTTTGACGCCAAAATCGTCCTCGGCGAGCACTTCGAAATCGATGGTTTCCTCGGGCAGCATGACTTTTTGGCGGTCGATCCCTTGGAGATAACAGGCAGGCGGGGCATCTTTCAGGGCATCGACGCGGAGGCGAAAGCCCGGTTCACCCGCGAGGCCGAACTCGTCTTTCCAGGCAAAAGGGATTTCAAATGAGCCCGCCGCGACATCTAACACCGGTGTTCTGGCGCGTGTGCCGGAAATTTCGAGGGGGCCATCGAGCGGTGCCTGTGCAGGAGAGTCCTTGACTGGCGGGTCTGAGGCGAGTCTGCGGATTGGCCCGAAGGAACCGCCTGACAGCGGGCGCGTCAGTGTGAGTTCGATGCGGATCTTTCCGCCTTCGATCGTGGCGAGCACGCCCGCATTCACGTCAACGCTGCGTGGAGGGATGTCAAGATAGGTTGGCGGGGTGACGAGCGCGCGGATGCCTTCAGTGGACGGCCGAAGCAGTGGCTCGACGGTCAGTTGATGGCGCAAATCACCAATCCGGAAAAGAATCGTGCCTTTTTCCTGCTGGCCGGGAAAGACGAAATGATACGCGCCATTTTCTAACAAACATTCCACACCGGGTTGTGACCCGAGGTTGGCGCTCGCTGACGGCGGGCGTTGCTCGGATTCGCGGGCGAGGAGCAGGGTGAGCTCGAACGCCTCACCGAAGGCGACCGCCTGATAGATTGGCGGGTTTTCGAGTTTGGTAA